>CAZXMK010000105.1:0-2176 GCA_964641935.1 uncultured Syntrophaceae bacterium | reverse complement strand
GCGAGGGTCACTTCGGGATCTTCGAGCCGAAGGAGCAGGCCGCCGCCTACATCCACCGATACCTGCGCATGAACGGCTGACGCGGAGGCTCCCGTGAAGACTCTGAAACAGTTCGAGAAGGCTACGGTTTACGCCCTCATCGGCATGATGGCCCTGACCGTCTTCCTGGCAACCGTCGAGGTGGCCTGGCTCCTGGTCCGGGATATTTTCACACCGCCCCTTTTCCTCCTGGAGATCGACGAACTTTTGGAGATCTTCGGCATGTTTCTCCTGGTTCTCATCGGGCTGGAACTCATCCACACCCTTAAAAGTTACCTCTCCGCCGAACCGGTCCACCTGGAAGTCGTCCTGATGCTGGCAATCATCGCGGTGGCCCGGAAGGTGATCGTTCTGGACGTGAAGGAGGCCTCCGGCATGACCCTGGTCGGGATCGCCGCCATCGTCTTCGCCCTGTCCATCGGCTACTATCTTGTGACCTGCGGGGTGAAGCAGCGGATGGCTGCATGCGCCGCTGCAAGGGAAGCCGGAAAGCCGGAAGACGGCGAGTGAAAGGGTCTTGCGTCAATCAATCGGTTTCCGGACCAGTTCGAGGAAGCGGTCAACCAGGTAGGGGTTGAAGGTCGTTCCCTTTTCCTTGATCAGGATCTGCTCGATCTTTTCCTGCGGCATCGGATCGCGATAGGGCCGGGCCGTCCGGAGGGCGTCGAAGACGTCGGCAACCGAGATCATCTGGCTGACGATGTTGGTCCTCCAGTTCTGTTTCAGCCGGGGGTAGCCGGTGCCGTCGAACTTGATGTGATGCTCCATGGCCGCCAGGACGGCAAGGTTGGTCACCCCCTTGATTTTCATCAGGTACATGGCCCCGTTGATGGTGTGGTTCTCCATGACGGCCCGTTCTTCCGATGTCAGGCCCCCCGGTTTCATGAGGATCTCTTCCGGCGTGGTGATCTTGCCGATATCGTGCAGCGTGGCGGCAACCCCGATGTTCTTCAGGTGAGGGGCCTTGAATCCCACGTACTCCGCCAGGTACATGGTCAGAATGCCCACGTTTGCCGTGTGGGTGAAGGTATACTCGTCGCTGGACTTGAGTTCCGAGAGGAGCTTCAGGGGGTTCACTTCCTTGCGGAGACCGTCCATGAAGTTGACGACCATGTCGTCCACCCGCTCCATGTCCAGGTTGCTTCCCTTGGCGATGCTGCGGTAGATATTGCGGACGAGCTGGTCCGGGGTCTCGATCTCCAGCTCGACGAATTCGTCGAGATCCAGCTCGGAAGAGACGATGCCGGTCCCGTCATCGACTTCTCCCTTTTCCGCTTCTTTCAGTTTGATCTTTCCGATGCGGATCTGAGGCAGGGAATGAACGGATTTTGCCTCCGGATCCGACAGATTGCGCACGAACGTCTCCAACTGGGAGAGCGGGAGTCCCCGGACAAAGGTGATTCGATCAACGGACCGTTTCCTGAGGATGCGGATCAGAGCGGCTTCTGTTGCCCCCGCCAGCATGAGTGGCCGATTGTCGATGGTGAGGTGTTCCCCCAGGAGCAGGATGGTCGTGTCCAGCCGGATGCTCATCAAGTATTTGAGGTGTTCATAGGCACCCTGGATGTGCGAGAGGACCAGAGGGTGGTCCGACGGATAGATGCTCGAGTTCTGAACGGCCGCTGTCAGCTGTGTAACCGCTTCGCCGATGGAATCCTGGTATGTCGCCATGGGTCAAGACCTCCGACGTGTCTCCGGCTTCCGCTGGCCGTCCATTGTCGATGACGACCGGGCCCGGTTGCCGGTTCATTCTTATGCGGCCGCGGGGAGCGTCTCCCGGATTAGGCGTTTCATGCGGCCCAGCCTCCGCGGCGAGAGGGTCCAGCGGATCATCGCGAGGCCTTCCATGTAGGGGATGACCGCGGGATCGCGGCTGGCGGCGATTTCCCGTATGATCCACTCGTTCCGGATGGCGTCCTCCTCCCGGATCAGAAAGGTCTTCACAAGCGCCAGTGCGTCGCCGATCAGGTCCCAGGTGCGATGCCGGCTGATCAGTTGTACGATCCCCGCCTTTTCCTCCCAACTCTCCCTCCTGATTCCGTCCCGCAGGAGATCCGGCGCCAGAGGATCCTTGAACTGCAGAAGCGTCTCCAGCACTTCCATCCTGACTTCCCAGCTACCCTGCTCGTACAGCTCT
>CAZXMK010000104.1:0-9528 GCA_964641935.1 uncultured Syntrophaceae bacterium | reverse complement strand
TCGGAAACGTCTGGGTGGATTTGACGCGCTCTGTCGTTTACATCCTGATCCCCCTCTCCCTGATCCTCTCCCTCGTCCTTGTTTCTCAAGGGGTGGTGCAGACATTGAACGGTTCCGCCGGGATTCAGTTCCTGGAAAAAGGCGCAGGCCGGAACGGCAATGCGGTGGTTGCGCGGACGGTTGCCCTGGGGCCTGCCGCCGGCCAGGTCGCCATCAAGCAATTGGGTACGAACGGCGGGGGGTTCTTCAACACCAATTCGTCCCATCCGCTGGAAAACCCGACCCCGCTGTCCAATTTTCTGGAGATGCTCGCGATCCTGCTTATTCCGGCGGCGCTTTGCATCACCTTCGGCAGGATGCTGGGCGACAGGAGGCAGGGATGGGCGTTGCTCGCCGCATTCATGCTGATCCTCATCCCGTTGCTGGGAGTCTGTGTGTTCAACGAGCAGGCGGGCAATGCTTCCTTCCGGCAGATGAATGTCGATCAGGCCGCCGGCTCCCTTCAATCCGGCAGCAACATGGAAGGGAAGGAAGTCCGGTTCGGCGTCGCCAACTCCGCACTTTGGGCGGCCGTCACGACAGCCGCCTCCAATGGAAGCGTCAACTCCATGCACGATTCATTCACCCCGCTGGGCGGTCTGGTTCCTCTCTTGCTGATCCAACTGGGAGAAATCGTTTTCGGGGGAGTGGGGTCCGGCCTGTACGGCATGTTGATGTTCGTCATCATTGCCGTATTTGTGGCAGGGCTCATGGTGGGCCGCACACCGGAATACGTCGGCAAGAAGATTGAAGCATTCGAAATCAAGATGGCCTCCCTGGTCATCCTGATTCCGGTGGCCGTCGTCCTCGTCGGTACGGCGATTGCCGTTGTAACGAAGCCGGGGCTGGCCGGAATCTTCAATCCGGGTCCCCACGGATTTTCCGAGATTCTCTATGGATTTTCTTCGGCAGCCAACAACAACGGCAGCGCTTTCGCCGGATTAAATGCCAATACCCTCTTCTACAACGTGGGCCTTGGCTGCGCCATGCTCATCGGGCGTTTCTGGCTGATGATCCCCGTTCTCGCGGTTGCCGGGTCTCTGGCGCGCAAGAAGCGGATTTCCGCAAGTGCCGGCACACTGCCCACGCACACACCGCTTTTCGTGGTGTTCCTGGTCGCGGTGATCGTTCTGGTGGGTGCCCTGACCTTCATTCCCGCGCTGGCCCTGGGGCCGATTGCCGAGCATCTGGCCTGGGTACGCTGATCGGAGCGGATCATGAGCACAAAGGTGAAATCATTTTCACTTCTCGACAGGCGGAATCTCCGGCAGACCATCCTCGACGCCTTCGTCAAACTGAATCCTCTGCACCTCGTCAAAAACCCGGTGATGTTTGTCGTGGAAGTCGGCTGCGTCATGACGACGCTGCTCTTTTTCCAGTCCCTGACCGGTCCGGGCGATGAGAAATCCTCCTTCATCATGGCCATCGCTTTCTGGCTGTGGTTCACACTTCTTTTCGCCAACTTTGCCGAGGCCATGGCGGAGGGAAGGGGAAAGGCCCAGGCCAGGTCGTTGAAAGGCGCGCGACGGGATGTCACGGCCAGGATTCTCCGGAAACCGGATCGGGAGGCCGAAGCGGATGTTGTCTCCGGTGCACAGCTCAGGAAAGGGGATCTTGTGCTTGTGGAGGCGGGAGAAATCATTCCCGGCGACGGTGAGGTGGTTGTCGGTATCGCGTCCGTCGATGAGAGCGCAATCACGGGGGAGAGCGCACCGGTCATCAGGGAGAGCGGGGGCGACCGCAGCGCCGTCACCGGCGGGACGCGGGTCTTGTCGGATTGGATCATCCTTCGTATCACGACGAACCCCGGGGAGACGTTCCTCGACAAGATGATCGCCATGGTGGAGGGCGCCAGACGCCAGAAGACGCCGAACGAAATCGCCCTGGACATCCTGCTGGCCGGGCTCACACTGATCTTCATCCTGGCCACGGTCACCCTGGTTCCCTTTTCGATTCACAGCGTCGGGGCGACGGGGCAGGGATCTCCCGTCAGCCTGACGGTGATCATCGCCCTTCTGGTTTGCCACATTCCGACCACCATTGGAGGCCTTCTCTCGGCCATCGGCATCGCCGGCATGGACCGGATGATCCAGGCGAATGTCATTGCCATGTCAGGCAAGGCCGTGGAGGCCGCGGGCGATGTGGACGTCCTGCTCCTCGACAAAACCGGAACCATAACGCTGGGGAACCGCGAAGCGACTGAATTCCTGCCCGTGCAGGGGAAGACGGCTCAGCAGTTGGCGGATGCGGCACAGCTTGCTTCGCTGGCCGACGAAACACCGGAAGGCCGGAGCATTGTCGTTCTGGCCAAGAAGGCCTATGGAATCCGCGAACGCGACATCAAGACGCTGGGCGCCCGATTCATTCCCTTCACGGCCAGGAGCCGCATGAGCGGCGTGAATCTCGGCGACCGGGAGATTCGCAAAGGTGCGGCCGATGCCATGGAAGCTCTTGTAAAAGCCAATGGCGGCCGTTTCCCGGAAGAGGCGAGCGCCATCGTCAACGGCATCTCCGTCCAGGGAGGCACGCCGCTGGTTGTCATCGAGGGGGCCGATGTCCTGGGGGTTATCCGCCTGAGCGACGTCGTGAAGGGGGGACTCCGCGATCGCTTCTTCGAGTTGCGGCGCATGGGGATCCGGACGGTCATGATCACAGGCGATAACCCCCTCACGGCGGCAGCAGTGGCCGCCGAGGCGGGGGGGGACGATTTCCTCGCCCAGGCGACGCCGGAGGCGAAACTGAACCTGATCCGAACCTATCAGGCCCAGGGGCATCTGGTTGCGATGACGGGCGACGGCACGAACGACGCGCCGGCCCTGGCGCAGGCGGATGTGGCCGTAGCCATGAACACGGGCACGCAGGCCGCGAAGGAAGCCGGAAACCTCGTGGACCTCGACTCCAATCCCACGAAACTGATCGAAATCGTTGGGATCGGGAAGCAATTGCTCATGACGCGAGGCACGCTTACCACATTCAGCATATCCAACGACGTGGCAAAATACTTTGCGATTCTCCCCGCCGCCTTCTCGGGCATCTATCCGGACCTGGCGGTCCTGAACATCATGGGCCTGTCAACACCGCAGAGCGCGATCCTGTCGGCGGTTATCTTCAATGCGCTTATCATTGTCGTGTTGATTCCCCTGGCTTTGCGCGGCGTCCGGTATCGACCCGTCGGAGCCGCCGCAATCCTCAGGAGGAACCTGATTCTTTATGGCGCGGGGGGGATGATCGTTCCCTTCGTGGGGATCAAGGCCATCGACATGCTGTTGACGCTGCTGAACCGGGTCTGAAAGGGACCGATCATGGGACAATCCATCCGAACGGCCGTCCTGCTCTTTGTCTTTATGACCCTCCTGACTGGCATTGCCTACCCTCTTGCCGTGACGGGACTTGCTCAATGGCTGTTTCCCCGGCAGGCCAACGGCAGCCTGGTCCGGATCGGCACAGGCAAGACCGCCTCCGAACTCGTCGGTCAACCCTTTTACAGGCCGGACTATTTCTGGGGTCGGCCTTCGGCAACAACGCCCGGTCCTTACAACGGGGCATCTTCCGCCGGTTCGAACCTGGGTCCGTCGAACCAGGCCCTGAAGGAAGCCGCAAGGAACCGCATTGCCGACCTGCTGGCCGCCGATCCGGAGAATCATAAACCCGTTCCGGTGGATCTTGTCACGGCATCGGGAAGCGGGCTCGATCCGCATATCAGCCCGGCTGCCGCAATGTACCAAGTGTCGAGGGTAGCGAAAGCGCGCGGCATCGACCGGGAAAAAGTGATGGCGCTCGTTCGAATGAACATCCGGAACCGGCAATTCGGCATTCTCGGGGAACCCACCGTTAATGTCCTGCACCTCAATATGGCGCTGGATGAACTGCACTGATCCTGTTAGCATTGTATCCATGAGCAATCTGTACCACTTGGAAGAAATAGAATGATGGAAGCGAAAAGACCCGATCCCGACGAACTCCTTGGCAGGACCCTTCAGGAAGAGGAGCGTCAGTGCCAGGGCGAGCTGAAGGTATTCTTCGGTGCCGCACCCGGCGTCGGCAAGACCTACGCGATGCTCCAGGCCGCTCAAAAGAGGCGGGAAGAAGGCGTCAACGTCGTTGTCGGGGTCGCGGAAACCCATGGCCGGAAGGAGACGGAAGTCCTTCTTGAAGGCCTGCAAGTCCTGCCGTCCCGGATCTATCCTCATCGCGGCCATGAGATCCCGGAATTCGACATCGACGCGGCACTGTCCCGGAATCCGATGCTCGTAATCGTGGACGAGCTGGCACATACGAATGTTCCTGGATCGCGGCACAAAAAGCGCTGGCAGGACATCCAGGAGCTGCTCCATGCGGGCATATCCGTTTACACCACCGTCAATGTCCAGCATCTTGAGAGCCTGAATGACATAGTCCGCCAGATCACCGGTATCGTTGTCCAGGAAACGGTCCCCGACTCGTTTCTCGACCGGGCCGATGAGATCGAGTTGATCGACCTGCCTCCCGACGATCTGCTCCAGCGCCTGAAGGAGGGGAAAGTCTACATTCCGGAGCAGGCGGAGAGGGCGATGGAGAACTTCTTCCGCAAGGGCAATCTGATTGCCTTGAGGGAGCTGGCACTGCGACGGACGGCCGAACGGGTCGACAAGCAGATGGAAAAGTACCGGTATGATGCGGGCGTGCAAACAATTTGGCCGGCCGCGGAGAGAATCCTTGTCTGCATCAGCCCGAATCCCCGCTCCATTCGCCTGATTCGCGCAGCCCGACGGATGGCGGCTGGGCTTCGGGCCGAGTGGATTGCGGTGCACGTGGAGGCCCCCTCCCACGTCAAGGCGTCCGCGGAAGATTTGAAAACCCTGGCGGAGCACATGCGACTGGCTGAAAGCCTGGGTGCGGAGATCGCGACACTGACCGGCCATAAAGCAAGTGAGGAGATTCTGAATTATGCCCGTCAGCGCAACGTCAGCAGGATTGTCGTCGGCAAGCCGATCCATCCCCGCTGGAAGGACAAATTCTTCGGCTCACCGCTGGATGAGATTGTCCGGGGGAGCGGCGATATCGATGTCTATGTGATTACGGGGGACTCACCGGAACTGCAGGCGAAAGCCGCCGCCCGGCGGCTGCCTCTGAAAATGGAAGCGAAGCAATGGTACTGGTGCCTGGGAATCATTGCTCTCTGTACCGCTCTGACGCTTCCTTTACGCCCGTATCTCGACCGGACGGATATTGCCATGGTCTATCTCCTTGGCATCGTGATCGTGTCGATGAGGACGGGCCGTTGGCCGGCCCTGGCTGCAACGGTGCTGGGAACGGCCGCATTCGACTTCTTCTTCATTCCGCCCTTCTATACCTTTGCCGTCAGCGATACCCGCTTTCTCGTGACGTTCGGCGTCATGTTTGCCGTGGCCCACGTGATCACCCGGCTGACGCTGCAAATCCGCGATCAGGCCGAAGCGAGCAGAAAACGCGAAAGAAGTACGGCAGCCCTCTATTCCTTGAGTCGTAAAGTGACCCGGGAACGCAAAAAGGAACGAATATTCGATGTTGTCGCCAAAGACATCAACGATGTGTTTCGAAGCCGGGTTGTCATTCTGATGTTGAATGATCAGGGGGAGTTGGTCGCTTCAGACACGAGAACGGGCTGTTTTCCCGTCGACCGGAAAGAGATGGGGGTCGCCCGGTGGGTCTTCGACAACCGCCATACGGGAGGCCTAGGCACCGACACGCTTCCGGGAGCGAAAGCGCTCTACCTGCCGATGGTTGCCTCTTCCGGCGTCGTGGGTGTCGTGGGCATTCTTCCCGATGACGTGGAACGGACATTCGACCCCGAAGACATCCATCTGCTGGAAAGTATCGTGAATCAGACGGCCATGGCCCTGGAAAGGGTCATCCTGGCCAAGGAGGCACACGAGGAGCGTCTCAGGGCGGAGACCCAGAATGTCCGAAATACCTTTCTGAGCTCCGTTTCCCATGATTTGAGATCCCCGCTGGCGGTGGTGGCGGGCGCAGCCAGCACCCTCCTGGAAAAGGAGGCGAGCCTCGACGGGGCCGCGCGCCTTGAATTGCTGCGCACCATCTACGAGGAAACGGACCACCTGGAGCGCATCATCCGCAACGTCCTGAATCTCACCCGCCTCCAGTCCGGCGCCATCCATGTGCGCAAGGAATGGCAGCCCCTGGAGGAGATCATTGGGGTCATCCTGAACCGATTCTCGGAGGGCCTCAAGGAGCACCCCCTGGAATTGAAGATACCAACGGACCTTCCCCTGGTCTCCTTCGATACGCTTCTGATGGAGCAAGTCTTTGCGAACCTGATGGAAAATGCCATGCGGCATACCCCGCCGGGCACCCCTGTCGAGATCAACATCAAGGCGGAAGAAACGGCCGTGGAGATCGAAATAGCGGATCGCGGTCCCGGCCTCCCGGTTCCGGAGGGAGAAGACATCTTCCATAAATTCAAACAAAGCGCCCCGACACGGATAGGTGCCGGGATCGGCCTCTCCATTTGCCGCGTGATCGTTGAGGCCCACGGCGGCCGCATCCGGGCGGGAAACCGGCCGGGCGGAGGAGCCTCATTCAAGTTCACGATCCCCGTGGAAGGAATGCCCCCTTCCTTGAACCCCGAGGAGGAGTTGCAATGAAACAGTCACCCGCAACGATTCTCTTGATAGAAGACGAAAAGCAGATGCGGCGGTTTCTCCGGGTGACCCTCCAAAGTGAAAATTACACCGTGATTGAAGCGGAAACCGCCGCCGAAGGGCTATCCCAGGTTGCGATGCGCAATCCAGATATCGTGCTTCTCGATCTGGGGCTTCCCGACATGGACGGACTCGACGTTATCGTAAAGCTCCGTGAATGGTCTGCCGTGCCCGTGATCGTCATCTCGGCGAGAGAGCAGGAAGGGGATAAGATCCGAGCCCTCGACGGGGGAGCGGACGACTATTTGACAAAACCTTTTGCCGCCGGCGAGATGCTCGCCAGGATCCGGGTGGCCCTGCGGCATGCGCTGCCCAGAAGCCCGGATCAGGGGGACGCGGTTTTTGTTGCAGAAGACATGAAGATCGATTTCCTGACCAGGCAGGTTCACAGAGGAGACCAGGAGATTCATCTTACACCCATCGAATACCGGCTTTTGACCGTCCTCGTCAAAAACGCCGACCGGGTCATGACCCACAGGCAAATCCTCAAGGAGGTCTGGGGTGCTTCCTACATCGAACAGACTCAATACCTTCGTGTTTTCATGAACCAGTTGAGAAAGAAGATCGAAGCCGATTCGACCCGCCCGCGTTTTCTGCTGAATGAACCGGGCATCGGTTACCGTTTCAAGTATAATCGTGGGCAACCGTAGCGGGAATCCGCTACTTCGCTCACTTCCCATCCGGCCCCAGAACATCCCTGATCTTTTTCGCCAGAACCTGCATGGTATAAGGCTTCCCGATGAAATTGAGGTTGCTGTCCAGGACTCCGTGATGGACGATGACGTCCTCCGTATAGCCCGAGGTGAACAGCACTTTCACCGAAGGCTTGATCGTTTGCAGACGCCCGGCCAGCTCCCGGCCGTTCATGCCCGGCATGACCACGTCGGTCATGACGATGGCGATATCGTCGGCATGCTTCTCCATCAGTAGAACGGCGTCGTCCCCGCCGGCGGCGCTCCGGATCCTGTAACCCAGATGCTCCAGCATGTTCAGGGCCACGTCACGCACGCTGTCGTCGTCCTCCACAAGAAGGACCGTCTCTTTTCCCCTGGCAGGCTCCGGCGGACGGACCTCCGCGGCAAGAAGCGCCGCCGCTTCCTCAACGGCGGGCAGGTAGATCTTGAAGGCTGTTCCCCTGTTTACCTCCGAATGGACCTCAATGGTTCCCCCCGCCTGCTTCACGATGCCGAAGGTTGTGGCAAGCCCCAGGCCGGTTCCGTGCCCTTTGGCTTTGGTCGTAAAGAACGGTTCGAAGATACGCTGCTTCACGTCCTCCGTCATGCCATGTCCCGTGTCGCTTATGGCAAGGACGATGTATTTTCCGGGCTGCGCCTCCGGATGGCAGGAATAGGATTCGTCGTCCAGTTCGCAATTCGACGTTTCAATGACCAGCCTGCCGCCGACCGGCATGGCGTCGCGGGCATTGACCGAAAGGTTCACCACGACCTGCTCGAACTGGCCGGGATCCACCCGGACCGATTCGAGATGTTCGTCCAGGACGGTCTCAAGCACGACGTCCTCGCCGATCAGGCGGGTCAGCATCTTTGCCAGGCCGCTGATCAGATCGTTGAGGTTTACAACCTTCGGTTCGATGATCTGCCGCCGCGAAAAGGCAAGGAGTTGCCGGGTAAGCGAAGCGGCGCTCTCGGCTGCCTTCTGAATCCCGTCAACGGGACGGAGCAGCGGGTCCTGTTGTTTCAGTTTGACCTTGGCCAGCTCTACATAGCCGGAGATGACGGTAAGAAGATTATTGAAGTCGTGGGCCACCCCGCCCGCCAGCCGTCCCACCGCTTCCATCTTCATGGCCTGCTGAAGCTGCTCCTGGAGTATTTGCCTTTCCTGCTCAGCGCTTTTTCGCTCGGAGAGATCGCGAATGGCGACGATCCAGGCCCGTTCGTGTCGCAGCATGATCGACCGGCCGAACAGCTCGATCGGAAAGACCGTCTTGTCTTTCCTGAGTCCCGTTACCTCGATATACGTTTCGGCGGATTTGGTGTAGCCCAGCTTCTTCAGAGCGGGCGTTACGGACTCGGGAGATAGAAACTCAAGAACGTTTCTGCCCACGGCATCCTTGAGTTCGTATCCGAACATCCTGCAGGCGGATTCATTGGCATCAAGAATGGTTCCATCCCTGTGGATGATGATTCCCTCCTGCGCCGCGTTGGCAAGGCGTCGGAACCGCTCCTCGCTTTCCCGGAGCTGCTCCTCCGCCTGCTTGCGCTCGGTGATGTCATGGAGCACCCAGATGGAGCCCTCGCCCGGGTCCTGGAGATTGACGGCCTGCCCCGTAATGCTGCACAAAATGGGGGTTCCGTCCTTTTTCCTCATGGGCGCTTCCGTTGCATATACGCCGCCCCCGCCGATCCGCGCATATCCCTCTTCGCCCACGCGCCGGTAGTCTTCCGGATTCGAATAGAAGACGCCGGTATCCACACCCTCCAGTTCGTCGGGTTCATAACCGAACATCGAGGCGAACGACGGGTTGGCCCACTGCACTTTGCGATTCATGGTGAAGCATATGCCCATGCCGATCGTGTTCAGAATCGCCCGCTGCTCATTGCTGAGCCGCCGGATCTGTTGCGTGCGGGCCATTCGCTCGGTAATGTCCAGATGCTGGACGATCGCGTGGACAATACGCCCCTTGGAATCCGGGACCGGGGATATCGTCACCTCCAGGACCCTCTCCGTGGTTGTTTCCAGTTGAAGCGAACGGAGCAGCGCGCTGTCGTACCGGAGGGTGAAGCGGACGGTTTCCCCCTTTTCAAAGACGCTTCTCACCAGGGGCATCGCCCCCTGCCGCTCAACGATG
>CAZXMK010000103.1:3875-9531 GCA_964641935.1 uncultured Syntrophaceae bacterium | reverse complement strand
CCTTCGAGCGACGGGAGCGGCGTGGCGTTGTCCATCAGGGTCTTCTTGACCGCCTCGCCTATGGTCTGACGGCTCTCCTTCTGGCTCTCCAGGCGCTTCCGGTCCCCCTCTCGGAAGGACTCCCGTTCCAGCCTGTCCCTCTCCAGGGAAACCGCCTCCTGGTCGCCGGCCCGCCCCTGAAGGTCGTCATAGGCCGCCTTGAACTCCGGCTTTGAGGACAGCCAACCGTGAAATGCCTTGTAGAACGTGGGCGCCACCCGCTCCGCCAGGGCGGGATCGTTCAAGAGGACGCTGACCGCATCGGCATACAGCTCATCCTTGGAATGGCGATACTTCGTATAGGCCGGGTTCGTGGACGGATCGAACGGGCGCCACAGTCGCGTTAACTCGCGCAATTCAGCGTCGATCTGCTCCTCCTTGAACAGGCCGCGCCTCCGGACCTCCTCATCAAAGAGCCTGTCAAACTTCGCCCGGATGTCTGCCTCCGTGACGGGGCGCCCCTGCACGGTCTCCTCGACAACATCAACGCCCACCTGGACCCTCTCGCCGGCCGCGGCGAGCCGTTCATCAACGACGCCCTGGATGGCCTTCTTGATCGCCTCCTTCTTCTCGGCGGCGCTCATGCCGGCAAGGATGTTGTAAAGGTCCGGGTACTTGTCCCGGCCGTTCACGTCTGACCAGATCGCCTTGACCATTTCCGGCGTGACGCCCACGGTCTCATACCGGGGAACCTCGCGGAGGATCGTCTGCGCGTCGGTCTCGATCTCCTCACGCGCCAGCCGCTCCGCCTCCGCCCTCAACCGGGTGCGATCCGCCTCCGTGAGGATCCCGTGGCGGGACGACGGATGCTCCGGAAGGTACTCCTCCATGTATTTCCGGAGATTCGCCAGCTTCCCCAGGATGCCCTTGCCTCCGAAATCGCCCGTCTCCTTGAACCAATCGACAAGATGGCCGATTTCATGGGCCAGGGCTTTCGCTACCCTCACCGGATCCTTGAACGTGTCAGCATTCAGCTCGATCTTCCCGGCCTTCTTCCCTCCGCCGTAGAAAACGCCATGCTCTCCGGGACGCATATTCGTCACAACGCGGGGGATCCTGCCGGTCAGCCGCTTCGCCAGCTCCACGATCTCCGGCATTTCGATAATCCGGCGGGTCTGCTGGGAATAGGCGCGAACGTCTGCGTCCTCCTGATCCTGGTCGCGCTTCGTGGTCTCGTTCTCCCGGTCAGCAAAATCGCCCTTGGCGTAACGCCGGGATCCGCCTTCTTCCGGTTCCCGGCTGAAAAGTCCCTCCGTCTCGCTCCCGGTCTTCGGGTTAACCTTATCTCCCACCATGCCGGGGGAGCCCTCCAGGTCGAAGGTGTCCTTGAAGCCGAAGCCGTCCAGCTCGCCGCTGTCCTCCTTGTAGGTTCGGGGCTCCTCTGCCTTCGGCTCCTCCTGGCCCCCACGGGGCGGAAGGCCGGCCCTCTCCCGAACGATCTTCACCAGCTCCGGGTTAACGTGCCAGCTCTCCCAGCTCGCAATCTCCGCGTCGATCTCCGCGATCCGCTTCTTGACGGCTTCCCTGTCGGTGATGTCGATGCCGGACTTCTTCGCCAGCTCCACCCGTTTGTCGGACTTCGCCATACCAATAGCAAGGCGCTCCTCCCGTAGGTCTTTGATGATCTTCCCCACGGTGCGGGCCATCGTCTCGGCTTCCCGGATCGCCGTGTCGTCGTACCCGAAAAGATCCCCCTGCTCGCCCTTGGGAACGTCCAGGCCCACCGCACGGATGAAGCTCTGGATCTCGTATGGCTCCGCTTTCGGATTATTCAGGGCATAGTGGACGCCGACATTCTGAAGGCGCTCGTCTCCGGGTGCGGATCTCGAGATCGCTTCCGCCTGTTCGGGTGTGATGTCCTTGTTCCGGAACTGGCTGTAAGTGTTGTCGGTGGCAAATTTCCCGATGGAGTAGCCGCGCCCCTTCACTCCGCGGGCCTTTGCCACGGTGTCGTCATAACCGCCCTCATGCCGGAAGAAGTCGGCGTGGTCGTAAATGGTCCCCTTCCCCTCCAGGATATTCGCCTCCGCCGCGATCCGGCGAGCATCGGCCACGGTGTAGCCGTCCGCTTCCCGGAGGATCTGCGCGTTAACAGCCTCGACGCCCAGGCGCTTCGCGTGGGCGAGCCTGTGATGCCCGTTGGCGGCAAAGAGCCTCCCGCCATTGTCCTGCCAGAGGATCAGATTCCCGGCGGCAAGGTCGTTCCATTCGCCCTCAAGAGGCACTTGCTCGCCGGACTTGTTGACGTTGAGCTTGAACTGGAATCGCTCCGGATCCGCCTCGATGTCCTTCACGGCGACGCGAGAGACGGGGAACTTCCCCTTCTCCATTGTCGCGCCCTCGTAGGCGGGCGCCTGATCCGGGACCGGGCCGGCTTCCTTCGGCGCCGGGGGCTCCGGGAGCTTCAGGGGCTCCATGGCGGGGCGGATCTTCTCCGCCTCCACCCAGGCGACGGCCCCGTTCTGGCTCTTGACCTGGACGAGCTGTTTCCCGCCGTCCTCGCGGGTCTGGATCTCGCCCTTCTCGTTCCGGGCCAGCTCCATCGGGGCGGTAATCTTCGGCCCCATCTGCACGTTAACTTCCGTCTGCCCCTGGAGCTTGGCGAGCGGGCTGTTCTCGGTGATCTTCAGCTCCGGGAGCTGGAGGATTTCACCGCGAGCCTTTGCCGCGTCAACCGGGACAGGGGGCGCCCCGGAAGGTTCCTGCGCCGGCTCTCCGCCTTCTCCGGACGGGGGAGCCTGGGCCTTCGCCTGTTCCCGCTTGATGATCTCCAGGATGGCCCTCTCCAGCTCCTTGACGCGGGGATCCGGGAGCCCTCGATACAAGAAATAGGCGTCCACCCCGTAGGCATAAATCTTTTCCTTGAGGGATCGGTCGTCAAGGGGATGCTCGCCCCGCTGGGCGTCCAGGACCGCCATGCCCACGGCCATTCTCTTGATCGTCTGCATGGCCGTATTGCCAGGGAAGATCCCCTTCGTGACCCCGAACGTGGCGCCCATCTGTGCGCCCCCGGCGGCCTTCTTCGCCGCCACCTTGATCGCATCCTCAAAGGTTTCCTGCTTCAGGATCTCGCCCATGTCGGCAACGGAGAACGCGGCGACGGTTCCGGCTTCCTTGACCGCCTGTTTTCCCATGCGAGAAAGCGCCGAATCGCCAGATCCGATCTCGAGACCTGGGATCTTTTTTTCGATCCTCCGGGTGAACGCTCCGGCGATCTTTCCAGGGGCTCCGACGATGGACCCCAAGAGCTGACCAGCTCCGCCGGCAAGCTGTTTGTTCGTGGATCCCGGCTCCTCGTCCGCGACGGACAGGCCAGCCGCCTCCATGATCGTTGAGGGGATCCCCATTGCGAACGAATCCGCGAAGTTCTTGGAAAACTCCCCGGCAATATCGACGCCCTTCTCCCCGTCCGGCCCGCCGGCCAGCTTCACGGCGGCTTTGGCCTTCTGGATCCCACCCCTCCGGGCGGCAACGTCCCTCTCCTCCATGCCCAGGATCTTCGCCAGTTCGGTATCCCGCCCGACGATGCTCCGGACCATGTTCATCGGAGTTAACGTGTCCTCCTCCGATCCCTGCTTGACCTTGGGGAGAAGATCGTCAGCCTTCCCCTGCCTCCAGGACAGCTCCCGCTTCCCCCGCTTCGGCTTCTCCGCCTTCGGCGCCCCCGGATGGAGGCCCCCGAAATCCTCCACGGGTCCGGCATTCCCGCCCGTGTGGGCGTTGGCGCCCATGTAGTCCTCGACGGGTCCGGAGGCGATCCCGCCCGTTGTCAGCTCGGCGTTCGCCTCCTCATCCGGCGTGGGGAGGATCTTCTTCACCTGATGGCGAATCTTCGCACGGATGGTTACAGGAACCGGATCACCCGCCGGCTGGAGGGTAATCGAACGAAGATCGACCGGCTCACCCGCCGGCTGGAGAAATTCGGTCATTATTTCACCTTGTAGGGAGTATTCTTATTTGCATCCCAGGCCCACACGGACCCGTCTTTCATGGGGAGCCCCATGCCGGACTTTGAAAGCTCCTTGAGGCGGTTCAGGGTGTCGGGAGAAAACTGCGGGGTCTTGTTGGTCGCCCCGTCGTCCCCCAGGCCATGAGGCGTGACGTTTTTGACGTTCCCCGTCTTCTTGTTGCCGTGGAGGACAGCAGGGTTCCCCTCCGCGTCCTTCGTGACCATGAGCGTCGTGCTGTTGTCGCTTCGTCCGGCGCCAGCAACCTTCACCTTGGACCCTTCCATCTGTTTCTGCGCGAACAGCTCCGCGGCGTTCTTCTGTTCCGCCGTCGCCTTCGCCGGATCAATCCCGTTGTCCAGGTAATACTTATTTGTGAAGGCTTCAAAGCTCCGCTGGTCGGGCGTCGGGTGGAACTTGTCTGCCGGCGGGTTGATCTTGAAGAACCTCTTGCTGATGATCTCCTGTTTCTTTGCCGGGTCGGTCTCCTGGCCGGCCGCGATCAAATCATTCACGTTAACTTTGTAATGCCCCTCCGGGATCCCCTGTGCGTTGTCCTTGGCGAAATCAATGTCAACGAACCCTTCCTTTGTGAGCTTCCCGGTCAGGTTGATTCCGGGGAACAGCCCCAGCTTCTCGTTGACCGCGTTCGCGGCGACGGGATCCACCTGGGCGATCTTGATATAGGCATCGACGTTCTTCTGTTTCGCCTCCATCGCCGTCTTCTCCTGGAGCATCTGCATGGCCCCCTTCTGGCTCTCCAGGGCGGCGGCTTCCTGCTGGTCGTCCCACTCCCCTGCCGCGGACAGCTCTCTCCCGGCGACCATAGCCAGGAGGGGCTTCGCAAGCCCGGAGGACGGCATCATTCCGCTGACCGCCTTCAGCCGGGTTTCATGCGGATTCGTCCGGGGTCTCCCGTAAATGTTCTGCAAAGCCAAAGTTTCAAGCGTACTCATGTCAATCCCTCCCTGTTAACCGAACGCCGAGCCCGTGGAGAGGCGCGAAGAAGTTGGAACGATGGACCCGGTCCCCTTTCCACCCGACTTGGTTCCATATCCGTACAGGAACGCCAGCCCGCTCGCCGTGTTGTTGAGCGTGTCGGTCTTTGCCTGATTCGCGGAGTAGTCCGCGAGCGCCGCCTGATACCGATAGGTGTTGAGCCCGGAATTGTAAGCGTTCGCTACGCTGGCGATCTGTGAAGCATTGTTGGTTCTCTGCGTCGCTATCAGATCGTCCGACTTGGCGCCGGCATCCAGGGCGCTCAACAGATTCAGGTTATAATTCCTGTAATTCTGAAGGAGCCCTTCACTCTGCAACACGGCATCGTCAGCGATCTTCCGGTTCTGCTCGGCTTCCTGTTCGGTTAACTTCGCCGTCAGGTCAACGTCTGCCTTGGATCCGGTCATGCCGCGAGCGGCCAGGGATTCCTTGAGCCCCTGTTTCTGCTCGGACCAATACGGATCATAGACATCATGGGCCGCCCTCGCGTAGGTGTCCCGGTACTCGTTGGCGTACTCGGTCCACTCTGCCGGATTCTTCTCCAGCTCCTCCATGAGCCTCGTCCGGAGGGCCGTTGTCGCCGCCTGTTCCTTCTCGTAGGCGGCTTTCTTCTCCGGATCCACCCACCGGGTATAGGTCCGATAGGAGTTGGTCGCGGCATCCCACTCCTG
>CAZXMK010000103.1:0-3865 GCA_964641935.1 uncultured Syntrophaceae bacterium | reverse complement strand
TTTTTCCACGTCGATGGAGCGCAGGCCCTGCTCCATATTTGATAAATGGGACTGACTGAGGCCGGCCTTGGCGGCCAGCTCGCCCTGGCGCATTTGCTGCAAGGTCCGGCGCAGCATGATGCGCCGCCCGACCTGCTCGACCGTCTCCGTCCCGTCCAGGTTCGTGACCGTAGCCCCGGCGGGAACGGACGGCATGGGGGCGCTGACGCCCTTGGCGGAAAGGGCAGATGCGACACCCACCCCGGCGGAAATGAGAGCGGCGCCAGCAATGGCGATTTCTGCACCGGACACGCTACACCTTCCTTTCTTCCCGCAAGAGCCCGAAAATCACGACGTTGTGAAATTCACCCCTCCACTTGGCGCCCTTGCGGATCGTTCCCTCGTATTTGAAACCGCTCCGGAGAAGGATCGGCTCGATCTCGCCCCGGATCTCCTCAAAGCATATCCCCGTGATCCGCTCGACACGCAGCTCCTCAAACGGATAGTCCATGATGGCCCGATACATTTCCGGCGTCCCCCAGGACTTCCCCCGCCATGCCGGGTCAATGAACAGGTGCATGGCGATACTGACACCAGGGTCATACGAGCCGAAGTTGACAGTCCCGATGATCTTCTCCCCCTTGTCGTCCAGGACCGTGAAGCCTGTCCTCTGCCTCATGGTCTCCACGAAGGACTCATAGCTTTCATGGGGGAACCGATCCGCCCGGACGTGGATCCGGTAAAGCTCCGGGTAGTGGATCTCCGTCAGGACTTTAAGGCGTCTTCCCAGCATCTTTTTTCTCCTCCGCGCCGAGCATCTTCAGAAGGACGGGCTTCAGCTCATCCAGGGACTTCGCCGCGTTAACTTCGGCAACCAGGGCCGCCGCGTCGATGGTGACGGTCTCGGCTTTCTTCTCGACTGCCGGCGCCTTCACGAACTCACCATTAACGTGGCTGTCACCGATCCCAAAACCGTCCTCCAGGGGGACGAGCTTCCCGGCCGGAGGCTCGTATTTCGTCTTCCCGTCCCACAGGACGGCATTGACTACGACACCGGAATCATTGACGATCGCATACCTCATGGGATCACCTTACCATTCAACCAGGAGATAGCCGGCGCCTCCGTTGGATCCGGCCGTGGCGGTTGCATTGCTGACGCTTCCAGCTCCTCCGGCCCCGCTGTCTCCATAAGTCGAAGACACCGGACAGTCCGATCCGGCTCCTCCGGCTCCTCCGGCGGCGGGTCCGGTCTTTCCGCTCGCGCCAGCCGATCCGTCCTTTCCGGGGTTGTGGTATCCGCCTCCAGCTCCTCCAGCTCCCCCAGCTCCCCCCGTGTTGTCCGTTGACTGCGCCCCCGGCGCCCCGCCGGATCCTCCGTCAAGAGACACAAGGGAACCGAACGAAGTGGTCCCGCCGGCATTTCCCGCGGTTCCGTTCCCCGTTCCCGTTGTTCCGCCGGCCCCACCCGTTCCGGCCGCTCCGATGGTGACAGAATGGGACGCTCCAGGAATAACGACCAGCGGGAGCCTCTTGCAGAATCCGGCCGCTCCGCCTCCGCCGCCCCCGCCGCCCCCGGCGCTGTGAGTGGTAAATCCGCAACCGCCTCCGCCGCCTCCGCCGCCTCCGCCGGACCCCGTGACATATACCAGCTCCACCCCTTCCGGGACCGTGAACGTCCCGGAGCTGGTGAAAAGCTGTTGCCCGTGAATCCCTCCATCGACAGCCGGAATCCCGTGATTGACCAGGAGCGGGTGAATCGCGTCGTCAATGATCGTATAGTCCGGGCTGTCTCCCGTGTCATACTCAAATGGGATCCGGGCCACGGGGACGCAGTAATGGTCCGCGCTCCTGGTGTAGGAAGTGGAGAACTCCAGGAGCATATAATCGTTGTCCGTTACTGTCGTGGTCGTGCTGACCTTGTAGCGCGGGGACCGGCACAGAGCCCACACAATCCCCGTCCCGTCCCAAATCGCATGAAGATAGGCCGCCGTCCTCGCTCCCGTCGCAAGTCCCCAATATCCAGGGCTCGTCTGATCGTTGAACAGGATAAAGCCGTTCCCGCTCAAATACTCCGCGGCCCGAGTCCTCCAGGTGTAGCCGTTGCCGTCCGGGATCGCCACGCGGATCACGTTGCCGGCGTCCGGAAGGGCTCCCCCGGACTTCGTGTAAATCCAGAGCTTGCTCGCCGTGTCGCCGTCCGCAACCGGCTTTAGGTTCTTCGCCGGGAAGTCCCCGACCAGGACAGAGGGCGTGACAACCGTTGTCGCGGAGACGCCGGCCAGAACAGCCGCGGCCGTCGCCGCCTCCCAATCGAACAGTCCCAGGCCGGACAGCCATTCCCCGGCATCGGAGCATCCCAGGAGGGTCCACGAAAACGCGGTAATGGTGGATCCCAGGCTCGCCAGGACGTTCCATCCGTCGTTCGCCGTGTTCCTCATCTTGAGCTGATCGTTGAGCGTGTCAGCCCACAGCATCCCCGGAAACGTGACGGGGGGCTCCTGGTCGCCGGAGTTGGTGGACGCGAGAGCCTGAAGCGCCGCGTTAACAGCGGCCCGGAACGTGATCCCGGTGTTCGCGTCCTCGCGGGTGATGGTCATGTCATGCTGGCCCATTAGAAGCCTCCAGGAACAAACTGCAACCCCAGGCTGGCAATCTCAAGGCCGGGGATGTCAGACGTATTCGTGAACTCCATCAGCATATGCCGGCCGCGGCCGAACATCGGGAACCGGACGTGATCGTGAACGTCCTCGTCCACGGGTGAGAGGCTGTCAAAGTCAGCCACATCGTCCAGGAGTGTCCCGGCAACGGTGGAAACCGACTGCACATAGCCTTCCGTCCATGCCTCGACGCTGAACGTGACCGGCTTCGTGGGCGCGATAACTCCGATCTCTCCGACTTTCGGGTAACAAAACCGGCAGTCCTTGAACATCGTCACCCAAGGAGTCTGCCATTTCATCGTAACGTCGGCGCCGTCCCACGTCCCAAGGGTCTCGTCCAGGAGGTAGAGATAATCCGTCCCGCACAGGTAAAGATCGCCGTCCAGGGTCGTGAACAGAGCGTGCGCGTCAGCCCCATAGAACCGAGCCCATGCCTTGCGCTGATAAGAGTAGATCCAGATGGTGTCCCCGACCAGGAACAGCATCCACCCGAACCGCGGGACATGGGCCACGGAGTAGTATCCGCCGGGGTTCGCCTTGATCTGCGCCCGGAGAACAGGGTCAATCAACTGCGATACGTCGCCCACGTTGAGGGCTCCCGTCGTGACCACCTGTTTCAGGGACTTCACGCCGGCATCATGCAGAAACGCCATGTCCGTCCCGACGCCAAGCGTGACACCCGTATCGACAGCGCCGGTCTCGATCAACTGGACGAGCTGAAAATCAGAGCCGGTCCCGGAGGGTGTCTGCCCGGAATAAATGGCGATATGGTGCCTGAAGATGAAGACCATCAGGTCAACGTATGTCGCCATGTCAACCAGCACGTCCCCCTTGGGGAGAACATACTTGAAGTCGATATAACCGGCGTTGTTTTCGGTTGTCGTGTCCTCCGGGTTGTCGAGTGCCGAGTGGGTGGCGAGCATCCGGTTCTCCAACTCGATCCCCCACAGGCGCCCCTTGTGGGCGTGCGTTTTGAACGTCGTTTCCGTCCAGCCCCCGCCCAGGCTGGACACCGCGGATCCGTCGTACTTCATCGGAGCGTCCACCCCATTCGTCATGATGCACAGGTCTTTCATGGTGCTGAAGTTAACCCGCACACCGTTGTCCAGGCCGGTCTTGATCGCCGTCAGGGTCGTCCCCGTGGCCTTGAAGATGCTCCCGCCTCCGGCTACGACCTTGCTCCGCGTCCCGTTCGTCTGGACAAACTCGCATCCGGACGTGAGGCGCAC
>CAZXMK010000102.1:0-9563 GCA_964641935.1 uncultured Syntrophaceae bacterium | reverse complement strand
TATGACTCCCCACCGACTGCTCCTCCAGCAACAATGACCAGCACCTTTTCTGCCAGACCGCCACGGCGGCGAAGATCCACAAGCTCATGGAAATGGACCCGACGGCCATGGACGCCTCGACCGTTCTCCGCATGGCCACGATCGAGGGGGCGAGGGTGCTCGGGCTGGACGATGAGATCGGGTCCGTCGAGCCGGGAAAGCAGGCCGACCTTATCCTCCTGGACCTGGACAAGCCACACTTCACGCCCCTGTATAATCTGTGCTCCCATCTCGTCTATGCCGCCCGGGGCTCCGATGTCACAACCTCCGTAATTGCCGGAAAAGTCGTAATGAAGGACCGGCGCCTCCTGACCATCGACCTGCCCGCCGCAATGGAAGAGGTGCGGCGGATCGGCGCCCGGATCCTGGCCGACCGCGCGGGGATCTCATGAGAGGGAATCCCGGAAAAAAGAACCTGCACCGGACCGCCCGGTTCACATGGTCCCTGTTCCTGGGCCTGCTCGTTCTCGCCGGCCCCTCCCCGCTTTTCGCAGTCCCGATCGAAGCGACCCTCTACCCGGAATCCGCCCGGATCACCGAGGCGATCACGGTGAGGCTTCAGCCTGCGGGTGCCGGACGGCTGTCGGCCGTCTTTTCCTTTCCCGGAGCGGCGGACCCGTCGACGCTGACGATCGGCTGCCTGCCGGCGTGCTCCTGCCGGGTCGCGGACTATCAGGTGAAGAGGATTGAAACGCCACTGGGCTTGAAGGAAGCGGAGATAGAAAAGAAGGCGTCAAAGGCAAGAGACGAGGTCGCCCGCATCCGCGCGGCGATTCTCGCTGCAGAGACCCAGATCCAGTTCTGGCAGCTCCAGACCAAGGCCAAGACGAAGACCCTCGCCGACGCCCGGAACATGGCCGCCGCCATCGGTCAAAACATCCGCAAGACGGGCCAGGAGAAGATCGCCCTTGAAGAGGGCCTCGGCAAAGTGGAGCAGCGGCTCCGGGATATCGAAGCGGAGCGGGCAGCCCTGCCGGAGCGCCGCAAAGCAGCGTGGCAGGTCACGGCAACCCTCTCCGGGACGGCGGCCAGGGAACAAACCCTGGGTATCGCTTATCGGATGGGCGGATGCGGCTGGAGTCCGGTTTACCGGATCGAGGCGAAGCCCGGAGAGCAAAAGATCCTGCTGTCCTTCGATGCTGAAATCCGTCAAGCCTCCGGACAGGACTGGAAAGACGTCCAGGTCATGCTGGCGTTTTCGGATCCGACGAAGGGCACGGCAGCGGCTGCAGCGGTGGCCGCTGTTCCATCGCTGAAGCCTGACGCCCCTCCCGTGAAAAAAGGGAAAAAAGCCCGCAAAAGCGCGGCGGGTGCGAAAGTCCGCGAGCCGGTCCCGGAAAAAGAGTCATCCCCCGACCCCGCGGCTCCGGCAACCGCTCCGTGCACCACCGGAGCCTGCGGCCCCTGGATCCTGGGGAAAACCGACGTTCCCGCGGGCTCAGCCGTGACGAGAAACGTGCTCCGGGAAACCGGGGACGGATCGTTTCTTTACCGGATGGAATCCCTTGCGGGTGAGCCGATTCTGCAGGCGGAGGGACGTCCGGCCTGGACGGTTCGCATGCCGGCGGGTCCCGCCCTGTTCATGATCGACGGAGCCGTCACGGGGCACGGGCGCTTCCCCGAACAAGGGGATCGTTCCCTTATGTTCGGTCGGGATCCCCGGGTTGCCCTTCTTGCAGGCAGTGGAACTGGGCGAATCGAGGTGAACAACGGGCGTCCCGAGTCGATCCTTCTTCTCTGGCGGGACGGCGGCCCGGCGGAGACGACGGTCGCGATCCCGGCGGGTGCTTCTGTCGTCCTTCCACCCTCCCCTGATCCGCACGGCACACGGGAGAAGGCTCCGCTTTCCTCGTCTTCACCGTCCGCACCGGAGGAATGAAAATGAACACGACCTGCCCCTTCTGCGGCAAAAGCATCGAACTCGGCGACCGGATCGGCCGGCGGGAGACATGCACGCTCTGCGGCCGGGACCTCCATGTCTGCCTCTGCTGCCGGTTTTATGCCCCCGGGACTTACAACGACTGCCGGGAGCCGCAGGCCGAGCGGGTCGTCGTCAAGGACCGGAGCAACTTCTGCGACTTCTTCTCCTTCCGGGATGCTTCGCGGTCCGCGGACCCGCAGCCCGGAAATGCCGCCGCCAGGGACCGCCTGGAATCCCTCTTCAAAAAGTAAAGACCCGGGATGATCATGAATAGAAAAACCGTTCTGGCCGCCATGAGCGGCGGCGTCGATTCTTCCGTGGCGGCATTCCTTCTTTGCGAGGCCGGTTACCGAGTCACGGGCGTGACCATGCACCTGGGACTCCAAGCTGACGAGGGGCTCGGTCGATCCTGGGTCCCCGACGCCGCCCTCGACGCCCGCCGGGTCTGCGACCGGCTGGGGATCCCCCACCGGGTCGTCGACTTGTCCCGGGAGATGCGCGAGGAAGTCATCGGCCGGTTTGTCGACGAATATCGCAGCGGCCGGACGCCCAACCCCTGCATCGACTGCAACCGGCATCTCAAGTTCGGCCGCCTCCTCGAGACGGCCCGCTCGGGCGGTTTCCAATTTCTGGCAACGGGCCACTACGCGAAGATCGAACAGGCTGGAGAACGCCTCCGGCTTGTGAAACCGCGGGACCGCAAGAAGGACCAGACATACTTTCTGTACGTGATCCGGAAGGAGGATTTGCCGGCGATCCTGTTTCCCCTGGCGGACCGGACGAAGGAAGAGGTCCGGGCGCTGGCGCGGAAGGCGGGTCTCCCTGTCGCGGAGAGGGAGGAGAGCCAGGACATCTGTTTCGTCCCCCGGAAAGGATACCGGCAGTTCATCCGGGACCTGGCAGGCCCGCAGCAGCCGGGTTCAATCCTGGATGCGCAGGGCCGGGAGCGTGGAAGACACGACGGCATCGCCTCCTTCACAATCGGGCAGCGGAGCGGCCTTGGCATCAGCGCCCCGACCCCACTCTACGTCGTGTCGGTGGATCCGGAAGCCAACCGGGTTATCGTCGGGGGAAAAAACGAGCTGCTGTCCGCCAGCCTCATGGCATGTGACGTCAATCTTCTGGCCGACTCCTGGCCTTCGAAGGCGGAAGCGAAAATCCGCTACCGCAAGAAGGTTTCGGCCTGCCTGATTATTCCGGAAGAGGGAAAGCTTCGGATCGAATTCGAAGAGCCCCAGGAGTCCGTCACGCCGGGGCAGGCGGTGGTGATCTACCGGGGCGACGAGGTCCTCGGGGGCGGGGTGATCGAGCGGGTGATCCGGTAGGCCTGATGCAGCAATGAAAACCGGAGAGGCTCTGGCATGGATGGCAGTCTGTACCGGGTACGCGACCGGGGACGGCGGAAAGGCAGGGAGGCCTGAGCGAAAGAGAAAGCCCTCGATGCTCCTGCTTCAATGAGAACGGAGCATGACTTGCCCGCCTATCCCGTCCCGATTGGATCAGGCCGATTCGCCTCCACCCTCGGACCCTGATCCGGAGCGTCGTCGCCGCGAACGGTCCCTGTCCCTTTCCCTCGGCGCCCTCCGGCGCTTCGGGCGGTCGCTCCGCTGCCGCGAGGAATCATCCCGCTTCATGGCCGGGGCCGGTTCGAAGGTCTCTTCATCCGACGGCGACACAACCGGTGCCTGCAGCGTCCGCTGGTAATAGTCGTCCAGCAGCATGGCGATGACGGGGATTTCCGCTTCCGCCTCGGCCAGGCTCCGTCCCAGGGAAATGAACCGCTGCATCCGCTCGATCTGCACCCGGTCCCTCCCCCGCAGGTCCGCTTCCAGGGCCGCGGTGATGCGCTGGGACACGACCGCCACCACGTCCTCCTCCGAGGGCAGCGTCCGCTCCTCCATGTTGATGTTGTACGTCTTGGCGATGGACTTGAGCTTGAACTGCTCCATGCCCGCGACGATGGAGATGGCCGTTCCGGCCGCCCCGACGCGGCCCGTCCGCCCCGCCCGGTGGATGTAAAGCTCCGGATCCTCCGGTGGCTCATACTGGATCACATGGGAGAGATCCTGGATATCGATCCCCCGGGCGGCGACGTCGGTTGCCACGAGAAACCGCAGGATTCTCTTTTTCACCCGGGCCATCACCTTTTCCCGCGCCGCTTGGGAGAGGTCGGAGCTGAGCTCGTCGGCATCGTAGCCGAATCGCTTCAGGACCACCGTGACGAAATGGACCGTCGCCTTGGTGTTGCAGAATACGATCGCCGAGACGGGGTTTTCCATCTCGATGATCCGGACCAGGGACCGCTCCCGCTGCATCCCCGGGACGAGGTAGCATACGTGGTCCGTCCCGGTGACGTGGACCCGGTCCCGGCTGAGGCTCAGGAACTCCGGCTCCTGGAGGAACTGGCCTGCGAGGCGCAGGACGTCGGAGGAAAAGGTGGCCGAAAACATGTAGCCGCTGACCGGCTTCTTGGGCATGAACTGCTGGATTCGCCGCATGTCCGGGTAAAAGCCCATGGAGAGCATTCGGTCGGCCTCGTCGAAAACGAGGATCTGCAGTTCCTTGAGGGACAGGGTTCCCTGGATGAGGTGGTCCAGGATGCGGCCCGGCGTCCCGATGACAAACTGGGCACCCGCCTTGAATGCCTCGAGCTGGGGTCCGTAGGAAACCCCGCCGTAGACGACGGCTGTCCGGATGCCCGTATCACCGCCGAGCGTTTCCGCCTCCCGGGCGACCTGGACGGCCAGCTCGCGGGTGGGGACCAGGACCAGGGCCTGGGAGGCCTTCTTTTCCGGGTCGATCCGTTCCAGAATCGGCAGGACAAAGGCCGCCGTCTTGCCGCTCCCGGTCTGCGACTGAACCATCAGGTTCCGCTTTGCCAGGATGTACGGAATCGCCCGGGCCTGGACCGGCAGAAGGCTCGTCCAACCGGCCCTCGCACAGGCCCCCTTCAGCCGTTCCGGGAGATCATCCAGGGCCATCTCCGGCAGGGCATGCTCCGGCTCGATGATGGGTTCGTCCTCGCTCATCTGTATTCCGCGGCTTTCCGTTCCCGGACCCTCCGGGACGACGGCCGTTGATTCGATTTCTTTCCCTTCTTCCTGCATGTTTTCTTTCTCCTGTAATTTCCAGATTTGTGATGTTCTATTGACGTAAAAAACCTGCCGGGTGTTCTCAGGGCCGGTTCATCCTGTCCAGGACGCGAAAGAGGGCGTGGGTGCCCTCGTTTTCCAGGCCTTCCGCTACGGCGGCCAGGTAGAACTGGTTCACCAGGGCAAGCCCCGGGAGGGACAGTTTCATTTTCTTCGCTTCGGCAAGGGCGATTCCCATGTCCTTCACGAAATGGCGGATCGCAAAGCCCGGTGCCGTATCTCCCTTCACGATTCTCGGTCCCAGCTGGTTGAAGGCCCACGAGGCGGCGGCCCCCTTCCCCACGACTCCGATCACCTGTTCCAGATCGAGACCGGCCCGCTGTGCGTAGAGGAGGGCCTCCACGACGCCGATCATCGTCGAGGCGACCAGGATCTGATTGCTCATCTTCGTGTGCTGGCCCATGCCGGGACCGCCCATGAGGACGACGTTTCTCCCCATCCGTTCGAAGACGGGAAGGACGCGCCGGAAGGCCTCTTCATCTCCGCCGGCCATGATCGCCAGGGTTCCCTCCCTTGCCCCGACGTCTCCCCCGGAAACCGGTGCATCCAGGGAAATAACGGATTTCGCTTTTGCCTCCGTGCAGATGCGAACGGCCAGCGACGGATCGGAGGTGGTCATGTCGACCATCACGGACCCGGGTCTGATCCGGGAAAGAACCCCCTGTCTTCCCAGGACGACATCTTCGACGTCCGCCGGATCCCCGACCATGGTAAAGACGATGTCGCTCCGTGCGGCCACGTCAGCCGGGCTGTCACACCAGACGGCTCCTTCCCGGCACAGGTCCGCGGCCCTGTCGCGGCTTCGATTGAAGACCGATACGGAATAGCCACCCAGAAGCACGTGCAGGGCCATGGAACGGCCCATGACGCCGGTCCCGATCCAGCCAATTTTTTCCACGGGAATCCTCCGACAATGCCGGTCCGAAATGATCCAGCGGTCCGGAATTCGGGGACTATCGGTCAAAATGTCCAATATGTCAAGAAGTTTAGCCTGTCAAGACGTCGTCTCCCCCTATCTCGCCTGGTAAAGCGATGATTTCAGCCTGCCCATCACAGGAAAATCGGTCTTAATCCCCTTGCTTCCGATACCGTGTCGCTTTCACACGGATCGCTGCCCTCAAACGGTATCGGGCATCAGGCGGATCACAAATCACAATTGTTATTATTTATGATTATTCGTAATTTCCAGTATGATTTGGTATTGATTCAATCTCCTGAATCCGTTATGAATACCGCTCCGCCTGGAGGATGTCCGTCCATGACGAGTGAATTCATGAACACAAAGGAAGTCGCCGGGTACCTGGATATCCATGAAAAGCAGGTCTACGCCCTCATCAAGGCCCGCCGGATTCCTGCCACCCGGGTGACAGGAAAGTGGCTCTTCCCCAAGGTTCTGATCGACGAATGGATCCGGACGCAGGCCGGCGAAGGTCTCAGGGAGGCGCGCAGAAAGAGCACCCGGATCGAGGGAGCTCTTCTTGCGGCGGGCAGCAACGATCCCGTTCTCGACATGCTTCTGGCAAGCCTGAAGGCGGCACATCCCGATTTTTATATCTTCACGGCCAGCACCGGCAGTACCGATGGCCTGAAAACCCTCGGGAAAGGCTATACCGACATTGCCTGGACGCACCTCATCGACCCCGAAACCGGAGAATACAACACCCCTTCCGCACTTGCCCAATACCTTCAGGATACAGGCCTGGTGGTTGTCCATCTCTTCAACCGGGAGATCGGTCTGGTAGCGGCGAAAGGAAATCCTCTCGGGATAATCGGTTTCGCTGATCTCATCAAAAAGCAGGTGCGGATCGTGAATCGCCAGCCCGGAGCAGGAACGCGCATTCTGCTGGACCATTATCTGCGAAGGGCCGGGGCGTCTCCTGATGATCTCCCCGGTTACGACCGGGAGGTCTTTACCCACATGGACGTGGGACTCACCGTTCTTGCCGGGGCGGCGGACGCGGGAATCGCCTCCGCCGCCGTATCGCGTCTCCTGAACCTGGAAGTGATTCCCCTGGCCACGGAGAGTTTCGACATGGTTCTCCGCCAGGACACCTTTTTCAGCAAGGGCGTTCAGGCCTTTCTCGAAGTGCTGCAGAGTCCGTCCTTTCAGCAGAATGTAAAGAGGCTGGGAGGCTATGATTTCAAACGTGCAGGCCGGGTTCTGCACACCATCGATCCGGAAAGGAGCTGAATCATGAAAAAGGCCGTTTTCCCGTTCATCCTCTTCATTGTGTTTTTCATTAGCGGGCCGTGCCTGGCCGGGGAGGGCTTCCTGCTCCTGTCCAGCACGATCGGTCCCATCGACTCCGGGATCGTCTCCCTCCTGGAAGACCGTTTCGAACAGGATACGGGCATCCGGGTCCGCCATGTGGGGGCCGGAACCGGTGCCGCCATGGACATTGCGAAAAAAGGAAATGTGGACCTCGTCATGGTCCACGCCAAGTCCCTCGAGGAGAAATTCATCAAGGAGGGCTACGGCACGAAACGGATCCCCTTCATGTACAACGACTTCGTCATCGTCGGGCCGGCGACTGACCCGGCGGGGATCAAGGGGATGAAAAAAGCGGCCGAAGCCCTGAGGACCATCTCCGCGAAAGGCGCCCCATTTGTCAGCCGTGGTGACAAATCAGGGACCCATGTGGCGGAACTTGTCATCTGGGATCAGGCGGGAATCAAGCCCGCCGGCGCCTGGTACAAAGTCTACGAGAAGGGATCGGAGGGGAATGTTGCCACCCTGAAGTACGCCGACCAGCAGAAATCTTACACCTTCATTGATCGGGCCACCTATCTGGGTCTCAAACAGAACATCAAGCTGGCCATCCTTGTGGAGGGAGACGAAGCGCTCTTGAACTTCATATCCCTGATCCCCCTCAACTCCCAGAAGCTTCCGAAAGCCAACACCAGGGACGCGGCGACATTCATCGCCTGGCTGACCTCGCCCGAGAAAGGCCAGCTCATCGTGCGGGACTTCGGCAAGGACAAATACGGCAGCCCGCTGTTCTTCCCCAACTCCGATGAATGGAACAAGAAAAAATGATCATAAAACCCAAGGAGGTTAAAGCAATGATGAGACGATCGCACCTGCGGACGGCTTTGCTGGCCGTTGTCCTTGCGCTGGTTCTGGCTGCCGGCATGGCGGACAGTTCCTTCGCGGCAGCGGCCAAGCAGAAAAACGTGATCCTGGCAACAACGACGAGCACCCAGGACTCGGGCCTGCTGGACGTCCTGATCCCCATCTTCGAGAAGCAGACGGGCTACTTTGTAAAAACCATCGCGGTGGGCTCCGGCCAGGCCATGGCCATGGGGGCGAAGGGCGAGGCGGACGTGCTCCTGGTCCACTCCCCCGCAGCGGAGAAGGCCTTCATGGCCCAGGGGAACGGAACAGCCCGGACCCTGGTGATGCACAACGACTTCATCATCGTCGGTCCCCCGGCAGATCCGGCAACGATCAAAATGACCAAGGGGGCTACGGCCGCCTTCAAGAAAATCGCCCTTTCGAAATCCCTTTTCATGTCCCGGGGCGACAACTCGGGTACGCACGCGAAGGAAAAGGCCATCTGGAAAGCCGCGGGTGTCGCCTATGAAAAGGAGAAGTGGTACCAGCAGACGGGCCTCGGCATGGGCCAGACCCTGAGCGTCGCGGCGGAGAAAAAGGCCTACACCCTGGCTGACCGGGGAACCTACCTGGCCCTTAAGAAGAACCTGGGACTGGACATCCTCAACCAGGGCGACGCCATCCTCCTGAACGTGTACTCGGTCATTCCGGTCAACCCATCTAAATTCAAGAAGATCAACGCCGAGGGCGGCAAGGCTTTCGCCGATTTCATGGTGGCACCGGAGACGCAGAAGATCATCGGAACATTCGGCGTGGACAAATTCGGATCGCCCCTGTTCTTCCCGGATGCCGGCAAAAAAGAGGAATCCCTGGGTAAATAATCTTCGAAACGGCGGCAGCCCCTGCCTGCGCACAACCCGGCCAGGAAAGGCTCAAGACCGTACCCGCCGCGAAGGAAGATGCACTTCTTCGCGGCGGGTTTTTTAGACCACCGGTCAGGGAAGGGACGATTTGGACCTGATCTTCGAAGGAATCCGGCAGGCTTTTTTCCTGCTCTTCACCCTGGATCGGGAGGTCCTGGGCATCACTTGGCTGTCCCTCCAGGTTTCCGGGGCGGCCACGGGAATCAGCCTGATTTTCGGCATGTCCGTTGGAACCGCCGTCGCCCTGACGGAGTTTCCCGGCAAGCGGCTCGTCATCAGCCTCATCAACACGGGCATGGGACTTCCCCCGGTAGTTGTCGGCCTGTTTGTGTCGATCTTCCTCTGGCGTAACGGGCCCTTCGGCTTCATGGAGATCCTCTACACGCCGGCGGCCATCGTCATCGCCCAGGCCATCATCGCCACGCCCATCGTCATGGGGATCACCCTGGCGGCCATCCAGCACCTCCCCAGAA
>CAZXMK010000101.1:0-9566 GCA_964641935.1 uncultured Syntrophaceae bacterium | reverse complement strand
CCCTGAAGCGCCCGCCCGCGGCCGGCACGGCCCCGGCAAAGGGCAAGAATCCCAAGGACATCATCCCCCTCGAAGAGGGCGAGTTCAAGGATTTCTAAGATGACACTCTTTCAGTCCGCCACAGAACTGAAGGATAACGAGTACGACAAGATCAGCCGTCTCGTCTACGAGCAGTGCGGAATCTGCCTGCACGAGGGCAAGAAGGACCTGGTCAAGGCAAGGCTCGGGAAGCGCCTGCGGGAGGGGGGGTTCAAGTCCTTCCTGGATTACTACAAGTACGTGACGACGACGGAGGGAACGGAAGAGTTGATCACCATGATCGACTCCATTTCCACCAACGTCACGTACTTCTTCCGGGAGGAAAAGCATTTTCAGAAACTGACGGCCCTCCTTCCCGAGCTTGCCCGGGAGAAAGAGAAGAAGGGAAGAACGGAGGCAATCCGGATCTGGACGGCGGGCTGCTCCACCGGCGAGGAGCCCTATTCCGTCGCCATGTGCTTGAGCGAGGGTCTCAGGGACCGGCCCGTGCCTTTTCACATCACCGCCACGGACATCTCCACCCGTGTTCTCCACACGGCCATGCAGGGCGTGTACCCGGCGGACAAGGTGAAAGGCGTCCCCCAGCCGTTGATGAAACGGTATTTCCAGTACGGAACGGGCAAATCCGACGGCCAGCTCCGGATCAAGCCGGAAATCCGCCGGCAGATCAGCTTCGAGCGGTTCAACCTGATGGAGGTCCCCCGTTTCACACATCCGTTTGACCTCATTTTCTGCCGGAACGTGATGATTTACTTCGACAAGAAAACCCAGAGCGGGGTTGTCCGGCGCTTTTACGACGTCCTGTTGCCCGGCGGCCACCTCTTCATCGGCCACTCGGAAACCCTGACGGGCCTGGACCACCAGTTCCACTACGTGCAGCCAAGCATTTACAGGAAATAGGGCGGAGCGCCGCATAAAGGAGACCACATGTCCTTCAACATCCTCATCACCGACGATTCGCTTTCCATGAGGGCCGTCATCCGCAAGGTCATCAACCTGTCGGGGATCCCCGTAGCGGAGTGCTTCGAGGCGGCCAACGGACGCCAGGCCCTGGAGATCCTTTCCCAGCACTGGGTGGACGTCATCATCTCCGACATCAACATGCCGGAAATGAACGGCATGGAGCTGCTGCAGGAGTTGAAGAAGGACAAGCTGTTCCAGGAGATTCCCGTGATCATGGTTTCCACCGAGGGAAACCGCGAGCGGATCGAAGAGGCGGAGCGCATGGGTGCCCGGGGGTTTCTCAAGAAACCCTTTGTACCGGAGGAGCTGCGGTCGGAGCTGTACCGCATCCTGGGACTCACCGAAGAAGGGACATACCAGGACGACGCGGGAACCTGTGATTTCTAACAACGAGAGGGACGGATCGCAGCCATGATCAAAGTGCTCATTGTAGACGACTCGGCCATCGTCCGGAACGTATTCACAAAGGAACTGTCCACCTACCCGGACATCGAGGTGGTCGGCACCGCGCCGGACCCCTTCGTCGCCCGGGACAAGATCGTCCAGCTCAAGCCGGACGTCCTGACCCTGGACATCGAGATGCCCCGGATGGACGGGCTGACCTTCCTGAAGAAGCTGATGAAGTACTATCCCGTTCCCACCGTCATCGTCAGTTCCCTGACGCCCAAGGGCAGCGCCATGTCGCTGGAGGCCTTGGACGTCGGGGCCGTGGATGTCGTGGCCAAACCGGGAGGATCCTACTCCGTGGCGGATATCCGGGCCGAGCTGGTGGACAAGATCCGGGCCGCCTCCGTGGCCAACCTGTCCCGCGACCGGTCACAGGAAAAGCAGGAAAGCCCCGTGGAAAAAACCACGGTCAAGCGATCCATGACGGAGACGACCAATAAGGTGATCGCCATCGGGGCCTCCACGGGCGGCACGGAGGCCATCAAGGCGGTCCTGACGAAACTTCCCGCGGACATGCCGGGCGTCGTTATCGTCCAGCACATGCCCGCCAACTTCACCGCGGCCTTTGCGGACCGGCTGAACGGAATCTGCCAGATGACGGTGCGCGAAGCGAAAAACAACGATCCCGTGGTGCCGGGCACGGCCCTCGTCGCACCGGGCAATTTTCACATGATCCTCCGGCGCAGCGGCGCCCAGTACTACGTGGAGGTCAAGACGGGACCGATGGTTCACCACCAGCGGCCCGCCGTGGACATTCTCTTCAAGTCGACCGCGCGATACGCCGGCGCCAATGCCGTCGGCGTCATCCTGACAGGGATGGGAAGCGACGGCGCGGAAGGGCTCCTGGAAATGAAGAAGGCGGGGGCGAAGACCATCGCCCAGGACGAGAAGTCCTGCGTTGTTTTCGGAATGCCGAAGGAAGCCATCAAAGCCGGCGCAGCGGACCGGGTCATGACCCTGACCTCCATCGCCGGCGAAATCATCCGAATGGTATGAGACATGGAAAAAGACAAGCTTGCAGGCAAGATCGACGAAATGGCCTCTGATTTCCTGTTCCTGGAAGGACAGGAAATCGACATCCCCACGGCGGGCAAGTTCCTCAACCACCTGGAGGGCATTCTCCAGGAAGCGGCCTCGGAAGAATTCGCGCCGCTCCGGACGATTGCCGACGGCATGAATCTCCTCCTTGAGCGCATGGTTCTGGACTCCCTGGACGACAAGAAAGCCGGCTTTGCCGCCCTCGAGTCGGGCCTCCAACTGCTGCAGGGCATGGTCCGGGACGCGGGCCTCCCCACGCAGCCGGGGACGGATCCGACGGCGTTTCTCCGGAGCGTGACAGCCCTGACCGGGGTCGCCCTGGGGGAAAGCGGAGCGGAGGAAGAGGCCGCGCCGCCGGAAACCGCCGCCCCGGCGGAGAAGCCGGAGGCCATCGTGTTTCAGGACGAGGCGCTGGTGCGCGATTTCATCGTCGAATCCCTGGAATACATCGGGGAGATCGAAGTCAACATCCTGAATCTGGAGCAGAATCCGGAAGACCGCGAGTACATCAACGTCATCTTCCGGCCGTTTCATTCCATCAAGGGCGTCGCCGGCTTCCTCAATCTGAACGTCATCCGCGACCTGGCCCACAACCTGGAAAACCTACTGGACAAGGCCCGCAACGGCGAACTGACGGTGACCCCTCCCGTCATCGATGTCGTACTCGACGGCTCGGACGCCTTGAAGTCCATGATCCTGCAAGTCAAGGAACAGCTGGAAGGCCGGATAGAAGCGGCGGAGTTTGCCGATACGACATCCATCTACGAGCGCATCAAGGCCATTGATGAGGGCCGCGCGGAGCCGACACAGAAACCGGCAAAGCTGGGCGAGATCCTCAAGACCGACGGCGTCATCACGGAAAAGGGGCTGGATGCGGGTCTCAAGGTGACGCAGGCCGAACCGGGGAAGAGGCTCGGCGAGGCCCTGATCGAGGAGGGCATCGCCACTCCGAAGCAGGTCACCCAGGCGCTCCGGAAACAGGCAGAACAGGCAGCCGATACGGCCACGATCCGGGTGGACATCCGCAAGCTCGACGACATCATCGACATGGTGGGGGAGCTCGTCATCACCCACTCCATGATCCAGCAGAACATCAGCCGGACGCTCAGCGCCGACCGGGCGCTCACCCAGAACGTGGCCCAGTTCTCCAGGATCACATCGGGGCTCCAGCGGGCATCCACCAGCCTGCGCATGGTTCCCATCAAGCAGACATTCCAGCGCATGTCCCGCCTCATCCGCGATCTGGCGAAGAACAACGGGAAAAACGTCGGCGTCGAGATGGAAGGGGAGGACACCGAAATCGACCGCAACATGGTCGACGAGATCTACAATCCCCTGGTTCACCTGGTTCGCAACGCCGTCGATCACGGCCTGGAAACGCCGGAGGAGCGGCTCCGGAGCGGCAAGCCGGAGCGCGGGCTCGTCCGGCTGAAGGCCTATCACCGGGGCGGGAACATCATCATCGAGATCTCCGATGACGGTCGCGGCCTGAACCGGGAAAAAATCATCAAAAAGGCCGAGAAGAACGGCATCATCTCGGGAGGGGAGGTTCTGACGGACCAGGAGGTGTTCCGGCTGATCCTCCTGCCGGGGCTGTCCACGGCGGAAAAAGTCACGGACGTCTCCGGCCGCGGCGTAGGGATGGACGTGGTCAAGCAGGCCGTGGAAAAACTCCGGGGCAAGATCGAGATTGAAAGCCGGCCGGCGGCGGGAACGAGATTCGTCACGAGCTTCCCCCTGACACTGGCCATCATCGACGGAATGATCGTCCAGGTGGGAACGGAACGGTACATCCTTCCCACGACGGCCATCCGGCAGGCCCTGCGCCCCGCCTCGGATGCCTACACGAACGCCGTCGGGAAGGGGGAGATGATCCACGCCATGGGCCGTCTCTACCCGCTGGTCCGCCTGAACGACCTGTTCGCCATCGGGGACTCCATCCAGAACCCCATGGAGGCGATTATGGTCCTCACGGAGGGCGAAGGCCGCAGCAAGTGCCTCATGGTCGACGAGATCCTCGGGAAAACGGAGGTCGTGATCAAGAGCTTGGGCGACGGGATGAAAAACCTCAGGGGGATCTCCGGCGGTGCCATCCTGGGAGACGGGCAGATAGGGCTGATTCTTGATGTGGAGGGGATCTTCGAACTCAGCGAAGCGAACACATAGGAGAGGAGGGAACCATGAATCTGCGGCAGAGCATGTTGCTGAACAATCTCTTTTCATCGTTACTGATTCTCGGCGGGGGGACCATCGGATATGCCGGAACCGCAAATGTCCTGAAAGACTACCTCAGCCCGGGGGCGCAGGCCGTCCTTCTGATCGGGGGAACCCTTACAGGCGTCCTTCTATGCCTGCTGGGCGGCTGGTTCACGATCCGATCCGTCAGCAACCGGTTCTCAGGCATCCTGGCCGGCCTTTACGAAAACACACAGCAGATCTCCAGCGCGTCCTCGCAGGTGGCCGCCAGCAGCCAAGCCCTGGCGGAGGGGACCTCCACGGCGGCCTCGGCCATCGAGGAGACATCCGCATCGCTGGAGGAGCTGTCGTCCATGACCCAAAAAACGTCGGAGAACTCCACCAGCATGACCAAATCCGGGGACGTGACCTACGGGCTCATGAAAAGCTGCCACAAATCCCTCCGCGAAACCGACTCCTGCATGAAGCGCATCGGCGACGCGGGGGAACAGGCAGCCAAGGTGATCAAGACAAGCGACGAGATCGCGTTTCAGATCAACCTGCTGGCCCTGAATGCGGCCGTCGAGGCGGCCCGGGCCGGAGAGGCCGGCGCCGGTTTTGCCGTCGTCGCCGAAGAGGTCCGGAACCTGGCAACCCGGTCCGCGGAAGCGGCCAGGAACACGGAACAGATCATCGGCGCCATGTCCGGCCACATCCAGGAGGGGGCATCCCTGGTGAGCAGGACCCTGGAGCAGTTCTATTCGATGGGAGACGAGGGCAAGAAAACCAATGCCCTCATCAAGGAAATCAATGCCGCCTCGGGGGAGCAGGCCCAGGGAATCGTGCAGATCAACCAGGCCATCGCGGAACTCGACAAGGTGACCCAGCAGGCCGCTTCCGGCGCGGAGGAATCGGCCAGCGCCGCGGAGGAGCTGGCCGCCCAGGCCCAGCAGATGGGCATGCACCTCGGCGAGGTGACGTCGCTCTTCGGCATCGGCCTGGACACCATCGCGGACGGCCGGGCCGGGAGGCCGGCGGAATACGACGGGCGTTTCCTTGCGTACGCTCCGAAACGGCTTGAGCACATTCAGACAGCAAACACACTCGGGAGGTAAGGATTATGAGCCAGAATGAACACGAAACGATGGAACTTATCGGGAAATCCAAAGCCGAGCGCGAAGGAAAATATCTGACCTTCACGCTGCACGACGAGGAATACGGGATCGGCATCCTCAAGGTCAAGGAGATCATCGGCATGATGCCGATCACGACGGTCCCCAAGACGCCCGACTACGTGAAGGGGGTCATCAACCTCCGGGGCAAGGTCATTCCGGTCGCAGACCTGCGGTTGAAGTTCGGAATGGACCCCATGGACTACACCGAGCGGACCTGCATCATCGTTGTGGAGATCAGCGGTGCGGGAAAGAAAGTCCACATGGGCATCGTCGTGGACTCCGTTTCGGAAGTCCTGAACATCAAAGCGGGCGACATCGAAGACACCCCCAACTTCGGCAGCCGCCTCGACACGGACTACATTCTCGGAATGGCCAAGGCGGGCGGCGGGATCAAGATCCTGCTGGACATCGACGAGATCCTGAACATCGACGAGATCGCCGTCATGGATCGGGCTGCCTGATCCGGGGCCGGAGCGGGCAGGCAAAACAGGCGGGACGGGGTTCACTGCCTCCCGCGTTTTGCCTGCCCGCCCGGCGGGACGGCGGCTCCTGAAGGCCGCGGAGCATCTCTCGGATAGGTTTTTACCGCCGCTTGCCGTTGCGGCAGCGGACAGGATGAATTTTGCCCGGCGTCGGCCCGCAAGCTGGAGATTTCAAAATACGGATATCATGGAGGTATAGAATTCTTAGCATCCGGGACGGCTCCCAAGACGGCGGTTGACCGCAGACCGTCCTGAAAAAGCAGTCACGATCATCATCGAGGAAGGGTCCGGATGAACACCGGACCCGCATTGAAATCGCACGAGAGCGGAGGGCATCGGAATGCTGGCAGGCGTGCAGGCCCACGATTTCATCAATATCCTGAAACATGCTCAGGTACATGACAACCTGGTGATCTCGGCAGTACATCCATCCCGCACCCTTTCCCCACCCGAAACTCGCGCAGCACAACCGAAGTAAGGAACAGCAGACCTGACGTAAACGGACGCCCCGCCAGACCTGCAGAGGGCGGCGGTCCGCAGACCCTACGGAAGGCGCAAACCGGACGATCGTTCGGGTATTTCCGCCCGATCGATAAGGAGACAACCATGTTTTCAGCACTGCGCTTACAGACCAAGACATTGATTCTACTCGTTCTATTCGCCGTTTTCTTCACCGGCGCGATCCTGTTCACCGTCATGACGGTTCGCGAAAAAATCATCCTGACCGCCCAGGAGAAACTGAAATCGGACATGGCCATGGGATACGCCATGTTCAACGACCGGCATCCGGGAGACTGGTCCGTCCGGGAGGGCAGGCTCTTCAAGGGAGACCTGCAACTGAACGACAATTTCGCCGCCATCGACCGGATCGCCGGGCTGACGAACGACGCTGTGACCGTCTTCCAGGGAGACACGCGGATCGCCACAACCGTAAAAAATGCATCCGGAGCGCGGGCCGTGGGAACGAAGGCGGCGGCCAACGTCGTCGAGACGGTCCTCCGGAAGGGGCAGCCCTACACGGGCAAGGCCAACGTCGTCGGCACCTGGTACCAGACGGCCTACGAACCGATCCGGAACGGCAGCGGCGACGTCGTGGGCATGTTCTACGTCGGTGTCCCGGACACGCGCTACAACCAGGTGGTCTACGACATTGTCGTGAAGGTGTCGATCTTCGGCGCCGTCAGCCTGCTGATCGTCTTCGTCCTGGGATTCCTCGTGGTTCGCTCCATCACCGGACCGATCCAGCGCATCGCCCGGGGCCTGTCGGAAGGCGCTGACCGGGTGGCCTCCGCGTCCGGCCAGGTGGCTTCGGCGAGCCGGTCCATGGCCGAAGGAGCCGGGGAGCAGGCCGCCTCCGTCGAAGAGACGTCCGCCTCCATCGAGGAAATGTCCTCCATGACCCGGAAGAATGCCGACAACGCCAGCCTGGCGAAAGCCCACATGTCGGAGGCCCGGGTCATTGTGGAGCGAGTCAGCCGGCACATGGAGGGCATGGCGGAGGCCATCGGGGAAGTCACCCGGTCCAGCGAGGAGACCGGAAAAATCATCAAAACCATCGACGAAATCGCATTCCAGACGAATCTCCTGGCCCTCAATGCAGCCGTTGAGGCGGCCCGCGCGGGAGAAGCGGGGGCGGGCTTTGCCGTCGTGGCCGGCGAGGTCCGCAACCTGGCCACGCGTGCGGCGGAAGCGGCCCGCAACACGACCGGCCTGATCGACAACACCATCGGCGTCGTCAAGAGAAGCAGCGAGATCATGAACCAGACGCGCGAGGCCTTCGAAGAAAACATGCAGGTGGCATTCAAAATCGGAACGGTCATCGACGAAATTGCCACAGCCTCGGAAGAGCAGGCCTCGGGCATCCAGCAGATCAACAAAGCCGTGTCCGAGATCGAAAAAGTCACACAGCGGGCGGCAAGCCACGCCGGCGAGTCCGCGGATGTGAGCGATGAACTGAACGCCCAGGCAGAGGCGATCAAGGGGCTCATGGCCGCCCTGTCGGCCCTGGTCTCCGGGAAGAATCTCCTTGCGGAACGGGGCCTTCCACACGACACACCGGTCCCGGTTGTCGGAAACGCGATCTTTCCGCTGCGCGAATCCGTTTCGAACCATTCAACCTGATCAACTTCAAGCAGAAAGGAGAGGAAGATGTTGAAAAAATTTTCATTCAGGAAAGGCGGATTGCGGTCGAAACTCATGATCGGCGGCTGCCTGATGGCACTGATTCCGGTCGTCATCCTCGGGTCCATCGCCGTCTTGAACACCATCTCGACCATCCGGCAGGAAACCGGCCAGCAGATCACGGCGGTCTCAAAGAGCGCCGCGGACATGGTGGACGCGGTCCTGGCATCGGAGATGGCCTCCATCGCCATGCTCGCGAATCGCGATTCGGTGATCCAGGCCACAAAGGAGGCCAATTCCGGGGGCGGTGGACCGAAGGCCGACGCCCTGCTGAAGGAGCTGACCAAGCTGCATCCCATCGTGCAGGAACGCTACGAGGTTCTGATCGCCGTCGGGGCGGACGGTACGACGTTTGCCGACAGTCTGAACGGCGCCATCCGCGGCATCAAGATCAACGACAGGGACTACTTCAAGGAAGCGATCCAGGGCAAGGCAAGCCTGAATTCCGTCGTGATCTCGAAAAACAGCAAGGAGCCGGTCTGCACGGTCGCCTATCCCGTGAAGGATGAAAGCGGCAAGGTGCTCGGAGTCATGGCCGGAATCATGAAGACCACCTTTCTGGCGGCCAAGATCAACGAGATCAAGCTGGGGAAAACCGGTTATTCCTATATGATCAACAGGGAAGGCCTGGTCATTATTTATCCCGACAAGAAGCAGGTTCTCCAGTTGAACCTGGCCAAGGAACCGGGCCTGGAGGAAGTGGTGAAGCGGACCACCTCCGGAGATGTCGGCGTTCAGGAATACACCTACAAGGGGATCCCCAAATATGCGGGATTCGCCCCGGTCAAGATCAACGGCTGGAGCGTCGTGTCGGCCGTCCCCGTCGACGAGATGCTGCAGTCCGCCTATACGACAAGAAACATCATTTTCATCGGCGTCGTTATTTTCGTGGTGCTCGCGGCCATCCTGGCCTATTTCGCCGCCGGATCGATCGCCGTTCCCGTCCAGAAGGCCGTGAGAAAGCTGATGGCCAGCTCCGACGAGATCTCCGCGGCCTCCGGCGAGGTCGCCTCGTCCAGCCAGTCCCTGGCGGAAGGAGCCTCCGAGCAGGCGGCATCCCTGGAAG
>CAZXMK010000100.1:0-9573 GCA_964641935.1 uncultured Syntrophaceae bacterium | reverse complement strand
CCAGTTCCATCCTGGGGACATTCCGGGAAGCCTCCTACCGCCGCCACCGCCGCCTATACGCGCAGTTGGGCTTCGGTTCCATGGTTCTCGCTCTGGCGGGCACCCTCCTGGCCGGCATGGCTTCCTTCCTGTTCCTCTTGGTGCTTTCGGTTCTCGGTATGCTCTACAATGTCCGCATATGGCCCAACAAATGGAAATTCGAAACGTTCCGGGACATCCCGGGATCGAAGAACGTCTCCATGGCGGCCGCCTGGGCCGCCGTCACGGCCGTTTTGCCGACCCTCCGGGACGGCTTTGGCCTGGAGGCGGGCTGGATCGTTTCCTTCCTGCTCATCTTTTCCCTGGTCGTCGTCCGCTCGGCCCTTTCGGACTTGCAGGATCTGCAGAGCGACCGGCTCCTGGGACGGGAAACGATCCCCGTCGTGATCGGGAAGGATAAAACCCAGAATTTGTTGAAGTCTTTCATTCTCTTTTCCGTCCTGCTTCTCGTGGCGGCCGCCGCGGCCGGCTGGGTGACTCCCTTTGCCTGGCTGCTCCTGTGCTGTCCCTTTTACCTGTGGATTTGTTTCCGCCTTTGTGATAGAAGGTCCGGACTTTCCGGTGTAGTTCTGGAGGGTTTGCTGGAAACGACCTATTTCATTGCGGGTTTGGCCGCCCTGTTCTGGATGGGAATCGGCCGGTTCGCCTGACATGAAATCGTGGAGGTACGATCATGAAGAGATCCGCGGGAATCGCATGGGGGTTGTTCCTGGTTCTCCTGCTTGCCGGATGCGGCGGTCTCCGCTATTCCCAGGTCGCCCCTGAAGCCAGGGATTTTCATCCCCAGCGGATCGGCGTCCTGCCCGTCGACGCGGGTACATACGAGGAGGCCCGGGGTGCGGCGGACGAGGTCATCGCCGCGGTCCTGGTGAACAGGAAGTGGTTCGCCGACGTGGTGTCGGCCGACGCCATCAGCCGCCAGGTCCAGTCCAACGAGGATCTTCGGAAGGCCCTCCTGGACTACCTGACCAAGCTCAAGACGGTGAATTTCTCCGATCCCGCGCTGAGCCGCCGTATCGGGGAACTGTGCCGGGTGGATGCCTTCCTGGTGACCAGCGTGGACTACTGGAATTACACGATGGAAGGCGAGAAAAAAATCGGCAAGGTCGGCCTCTCCCTCAAGATGGTGGAGGCATCCACCGGAAAAGTCATGTGGAAGGCGGCACATCACGAAACCTCCCGGTATTACCTGATCAAGCCTGACCTGAAGGGCGTGGCGGAGAGCCTGTTCAAGACCATGATCGAGGAAATGCCCCACTGAGGGGCCGGGCGGTCGGGAGGTTGCCATGAAGGAGCGCGTCAAAGCCATCTTGGAAAAGGTTCGCCCCAGTCTCCAGGCGGACGGGGGGGATGTCGAGCTGGTGGACGTCTCCGAAGAAGGGGTGGTCCGGGTCCGTCTGACGGGGGCCTGCAAGGGATGCCCAATGTCCCAGATGACCCTGAAAATGGGAATTCAGCGGTATCTCCAGCGGGAGATGCCGGAAGTCAAGGAAGTTGTTGCGGTTTAGACCGAAGCCCGGAAGCCGGACGGCCGGTCTTGAAAAAGTGAAAAAACAAAAGGAGCTTCGTAAAAATGGCTTACGTAATAACCGATGACTGCATAGCCTGTGGATCCTGCGAGAGCGAGTGTCCCGTCGAGGCCATCTCAGAAGGAGATGACAAATACGTGATCGACCCGAACCTCTGCACCGACTGCGGAGCCTGTGCCGACCAGTGCCCGGTGGAGGCAATCGTCCCGGGAGAGGAAAAATAGACGGACGCATGTCCGGACAAGGGGAATAGGGGAAGCCGCCGGCCTCTTCGGCCCGGTTGTTTCCCCTCTTGCATTTTCAGGCCGTCATCCGGCGGCGCGGTCAGGTTTTCTCCTGGCGGGAGTCCTCCATGGGACCCTTCATCACCTTTGAAGGCATCGAGGGATCGGGCAAGAGCACCCAGATTCGCATGGCCGCCCGATACCTCGAGGAGAGGGGGATCCGGACCCTGGTGACCGGCGAGCCCGGGGGAACATCCCTGGGCGTCCGGATTCGGGAGCTCCTCCTGAACCGGGGATCCGTTGCCATCGGGGCCGAGGCGGAGCTGCTCCTTTTCGCCGCCGCCCGGAGCCAGCACGTGCAGGAGCTGATCCTGCCGGCCCTCCGGGAAGGCCGCTGGGTTCTCTGCGACCGCTTTTCCGACGCCACGGTGGCCTACCAGGGATTCGGGCGCCGGCTCGATGCCGCCTTCGTCCGGAAGGTGAACTCCTTTGCCGGCGGCGGACTGGTTCCCCGGCTCACCATCCTGATCGACATGCCCGTCGAGACCGGCCTCGGCCGGGCTCTCGACCGGGCGTCCCGCCAGCCCGGCCCCATGGAAGACCGCTTCGAGCACGAAGGGCTGGCGTTCCACCACCGGGTCCGCTCGGGCTACCTCGAAATGGCCCGGCAGGATCCGGACCGCTTCCGGGTCATCGACGGCGACCGATCCATCGAGGAAATCCACCGGGAGATCTGCTCGCACCTGGAAGCCATCCTCCCGACAGCAGGTGATTCATGCCCTTCGGGGATATCTGCGGCCACGAAAAACCAATCGCCATCCTGAGGCGGGCCCTCGCTTCCGGCCGGATCGCCCATGCCTATCTTTTCCGGGGCATGGACGGCATCGGGAAGCGAACCGTGGCGGAGACGTTCGCCAAGGCCCTCAACTGCTCCCGGATGGAGGACGACGCCTGCGGCGATTGTCCCTCCTGCCGGAAATACGACAGCGGAAACCACCCCGATGCCGTCACCATCCGTCCCTCGGGTCCCTTCATCCGCATCGGCGACATCCGCACCCTCCAGGACCAGATGGGGTTCCGGCCGCTCGAGGGGGGCCGGCGGGTCTTTCTCATCCTGGAGGCGGACCGGATGAACGAGCCGGCGGCAAACGCTCTGCTCAAGACCCTGGAGGAGCCGTCTCCCCGGAATCACCTGATCCTGGTCACGAGCCGGCCCCACCGCCTCCCCTCCACCATCCTGTCCCGGTGCCAGCATCTCCCATTCAACCCTTTACAAACGGAGTCGATTGCCCTATTCTTGCGCGAACATATGGATTTTTCAGAGGCCCAGGCCCGAACGCTGTCCTCCTCTGCAGGCGGAAGCATCGGCCGGGCGCTGGAAATGGCCCGGGAAGACGACATCCGGATCCGCGACGGGATCATGGAAGCCGTCGCCGAAACCCTGCGGAATCGAACCTTCCCCCCGCATCCGACCCTTCCGGCCTCACTGGGAAAAGACCGGGAGGAGGTTCTCCGGCGCCTGGAAATGGTTCGCCTGTTCCTGCGGGATCTTCTTGTCTGGAAAGAGACGGAACTCCGGGAACTTCTCCTGTACGGCGACCGCCTGGACCTGATCGGCCCCCTGTCGAAGACGCTCTCCGGACGGGAACTTCTCGCCCGGCTGGATGCCGTGAGCCGGACTCAGCGGGCCGTGGAGCAGAACGCGAACCGTCCCCTTGTCCTGGAGGCGATGGTTCTCAAGTGGGCCGGACCGCCTCCGGTACGGGCCGGAAAGTGACCGTCATGGAAGAAGCGACCACCGAACCCCGGATCATCGGTGTACGGTTCCGGAGGGAAGGAAAGACATATCTGTTTGACGCCGGAGGGTTGTCCCTGAACCGGGAAGACGCCGTGGTCGTGGATACGGAATTCGGTCCGGCCCTCGGGCTGGTGGCAACCACGAACAGCATGATCCCCCTGTCCGAACCACCGGCTTCCCTGAAGAAGGTCCTGCGGCTCGCCACGGACGAGGATCTCCAGATCCGCATGGATCTGCAGCGATTCGAGCAGGAGTGCCACCGGTTCTGCAAGGAGCGCATCGCCGAGCGGGGTCTGCCCATGAAACTCATCGAGGCCGAATGCCTCTTTGACCGGAGCAAGGTGATCTTTTACTTCACCGCGGACAACCGGGTGGACTTCCGGGAACTCGTCAAGGATCTCGTCCAGCGGTTCCGGATCCGCATCGAGCTCCGCCAGATCGGGGCGAGGCAGGAAACGCGCCTGCTCAAGGGCATGGGCATCTGCGGACGGGAGGTCTGCTGCGCGGGCTTCCTTTCCAACCTGGACCGGGTCACCGTCAAGATGGCCAAGGAGCAGGGGATGTCCCTCAATCCCGAGAAAATCTCCGGGCTCTGCGGGCGGCTTATGTGCTGCCTTGCTTACGAGTACGACAGCTATGCGGAGCGAAAGAAAAAACTCCCCAAATGCGGCAAGGTCGTCCAGACCGAAGGGGGCGCCGGCAAGGTCATCCGGCAGAACGTCCTCAAGGGAGACGTCATGGTCCAGCTGGAAGACGGCAAGGAAGTGACCCTGAGCATCAAAGATCCGGATTAGCCGGCCGGGCCGGTCGAAACGGCCCGGCGGACGGCTTTTCGAGCAACCTGTCAGAGGAACCGAACATGGAAAAGGCTTATTACATCACCACGCCCATCTACTACGTAAACGCCTCGCCACATATCGGCCACGCCTACACCACCATCGTTGCCGACGTACTGGCCCGCTACCACCGGAGCCTCGGCTACCGGACCTTCTTCCTCACCGGAACCGACGAGCACGGCGACAAGATCGCCGAGGCCTCCGCCAAGGCGGGCATCAGCCCCCAGGAATTCACCGACCGGATCAGTGCCCAGTTCCGGGAGCTCTGGCCGGAGCTGATGGTCACCAATGATTATTTCATCCGCACGACCGATCAGAACCACGTCCGGACCGTCCAGGCCATCCTCCAGAAGGTCTACGACCAGGGAGACATCTATTTCGGCCACTACGAGGGCTACTATTGCGTCGGCTGCGAACGCTTCTACACCGAAAAGGAGCTGGTCGACGGCAAGTGCCCCGATCACCAGACGCCTCCCCTGCACCGCAAGGAAAGCAACTACTTCTTCAAGATGAGTGCCTACCAGGACTGGCTGATCCAGTACATCCAGGACCACCCCGACTTCATCCGCCCCGAGCGGTACCGGAACGAAGTCCTGGCCTTCCTCCGGGAGCCCCTCGAAGACCTTTGCATCTCCCGGCCGAAGAGCCGCCTCACCTGGGGCATCGACCTTCCCTTCGACGAGAACTACGTGACATACGTCTGGTTCGACGCCCTGATCAATTACGTGACCGGCGTCGGTTACCCCGACGGCGAAAATTTCCCGATCTTCTGGCCGGCGGCCCAGCACCTCATCGCGAAGGACATCCTCAAGCCCCACGGGATCTACTGGCCCACCATGCTGAAGGCCGCCGGGATCGAACCCTACCGGAACCTGAACGTTCACGGATACTGGAACGTCGACCAGAGCAAGATGTCCAAGAGCCTGGGGAACGTCGTCAAGCCCCTGGACCTGAAAGACAAGTACGGCCTAGACGCCTTCCGCTATTTCCTCCTTCGGGACATGGTCTTCGGGCTCGATTCGAGCTTCAGCGAGGAGGCCTTCGTCCAGCGGGTCAACTCCGACCTGGCCAACGACCTCGGAAACCTGGTGAGCCGGTCGGTGACCATGGCCGTCAAGTACGGGGGCGGGAAAGTACCCTTCCCGACGGAAATCATACCGGAGGAGGACGGGATTCTTCAGGAAACCGCCGCACGGACCCTTGCCGAGGTGGAGGCCTGCTTCGCGGAACTGGCCCTGCACAAGGCCTTGATCGCCATCTGGGATCTCATCAGCATCACGAACAAGTACATCGTCGAACGGGAACCCTGGAACCTGGCCAAGGATCCGGAGCGGAAGGGCCGGCTGGAGACAATCCTGTACAATTTATTGGAAACCTTGAGAATTGTGGCAAACCTGGTGGCGCCGTTCATGCCGGGCTCTGCGGAAAAGATCCTCCGGCAGATCGGCATCGTCGATCCGGGCCGGCAGACCATCGACACCATCCGGACATGGGGCGGCCTGGCCCCCGGGCTGGCCCTGACGCGCGGCGAATCGCTGTTCCCGCGCATTACATTCAGCAAGGAGGAACAGCCCGTGGAGACGAAAAAGGCCCCCCTGGCGCCCATCAAACCGGAAATCTCCTACGAGGATTTCGAAAAGATCGACCTCCGGGCCGCGAAGATCCTGGAGGCGGAACCGGTGCCGAAGTCGAACAAGCTCATGAAGCTCAAAATCGACATCGGGGAGGAGCGCACCATCGTCGCCGGCATCGGGAAGGACTACAAAGCGGAAGACCTGGTGGGAAAAACGATCGTCGTCGTGGTGAATCTCAAGCCCACGAAACTCATGGGAGTCGAGTCGCGGGGCATGCTCCTGGCAACCGACAGCGAAGAAGGCCTGACGCTGGTAACCTTCGACCGCTCCGCCCTGACGGGGGGAAAGGTCCGGTAGGGAAAGGCACGGTCCCGCATCCGGCAGGCGGGCTCTATTCGACCTCGTCCAGGTCGCGGAAAGAGGCCTCGGCGATCCCGTCCAGAAGCTGGAAGGAGCGGATGCGGATCACCAGGACCCGGGCCTCCGGGTCCTTGGACAGCTCCTCCAGGGCAGGGTGACGCTCGACCAGTCGGCGTCGAAGACCTTCTTCCCGCTCCGAAGAACCGGGGGACTCGAACCGGCCGTTGACGGTCAGGGCCATGGCCCGCGGCTGGCGGTCATCCCGGGTGTCCACGAGAAGGCTGACATTCGGATTCGCAAGGAGATTCCGGTATTTTTTCGTCTCCGCCCGGGTCAGCATCCAGACCTCCCGGCCGTCCCCGGAGACCACGTAAGACATGAGCGAGCAGTGCGGAACCCCTTCCGATTCCGTGGCCATGACGCACAGGTCCTTCCGTTTCAGCAACTCCTTCATTCGCTCCAGCATGATCCCTCCCGAACCTCATTCTTTTGATTTCGAATGAAACAGAAATCCGCACGGAAATCAATCTCTCCCGGCCTGCCCCCGCAAACGGGGCACTCCCGTGCCCGAGGGACCGGCCCAACGGATGATACGGACCGCCCCGCATCCCGGATCCGGCGGCAGCTCCTCGGGTGGTATGCAAAAAACCGGCGGGACCTTCCCTGGCGGGAAACCCGGGACCCCTATGCCGTCTGGATCTCGGAGATCATGCTTCAGCAGACGCGGGTGGAAACGGTCATCCCGTATTACCGGCGCTTCCTGGAGCGCTTTCCCGACGCCTCCTCCCTGGCGGCCGCCTCGACCGACGAAGTCCTGAAGGTCTGGGAAAACCTTGGATACTATTCCCGGGCGAGGAACCTCCACGAGGCGGCGAAGATCGTGGCAGAACACCACGGCGGCCGGCTCCCGGAATCGCGGGAGGAACTGGCAGCCCTGCCGGGAATCGGCGATTACACGGCGGGAGCCGTCGGGAGCATCGCCTTCGGACGGCCCGTCCCGGCGGTGGACGGCAACGTCCGGCGCGTCCTGGCAAGGCTGTACGCCATCGGCGAACCTGTTGGGTCCGGTCCCGGAAAGTCCCGGATCCGGATGCTGGCGGAGAAGCTTGTGCCCCCGGAAGACCCCGGGGCCTTCAACCAGGCCCTGATGGACCTGGGCTCCCGGGTCTGCACGCCCGCCCTGCCCCGCTGTCGGGAATGCCCCCTGGCGGACGAATGCGAGGCCTTCCGGCAGGACCGCCAGGAAGAGATTCCCGTGACCTCCCCGAAAAAGCCCCTGCCCTGCGAGGCCGCCGTTGCAGCCTTTCTCCCGGAACGGGACGGCCGCTTCCTGGTTGTCCGTCGGCCGCCCCGGGGATTCCTGGGCGGGCTGTGGAAATTTCCCGGCGGTTTCCTCCAACCCGGCGAGGAGATCCGGGAGGGGCTGCGGCGAACCATACGGGAAGAGACGGGACTCGCCGTCCGCGTCCTCGACGAGCTGGCCTCGGTGAACACGGTGTATTCCCACTTCCGACTCCGCCTGACGGCCTTCCTGTGCCGGAAGCGGGGCGGCGGGAGCGCGCCTCCCGAGAGCCCCGACCGGCGATGGGTCACGATCGAGGAGATGAACGGGATGGCCTTTTCCAAGGCGGACCGGCTCCTGTTGCCGTTCCTTCCTCCCTTCCCGCCGCGCTCCTCCGCTGGATAATCGGCGGCGCCTATCCTCTCACCCCGGCGGACATCTTCTCGCAGCCGTCCGGTCCCTTTACTTTTTCCGCCGGATTCATTATCTTCTGAAAAAAGCATCGGGCGAGGAGGGCATGTCCAAGGACAAGACCCCGGCGACTCCCGCGATCCGTTTCCTCAGGGAGCGGGGGATAGATTTTCAGCTTCGTCCCTACCGCTACGAAGAGCACGGCGGAACCCGCGTCTCCGCCCGGGAACTGGGCGTCAGCGAGCACCAGATCATCAAGACGCTGGTCATGGAAGACGAGCGCGGCGCCCCGCTGATCGTCCTGATGCACGGGGACCGGCAGGTCTCCACCAAGGCCTTCGCCCGGCAGCTGGGGGTCAAGAGCGTCACCCCCTGCGATCCGAAGGTGGCGGAGCGGCACACCGGTTACAAGGTTGGGGGAACCTCCCCCTTCGGGACCAGGAAGCCGCTGAAGATATACGTGGAGGAGAGCATCGCGGGCCTGCCCAGGATCTTCATCAACGCGGGGGGACGGGGGATCCTGGCGGAGATGTCTCCGGCCGACCTGATCCGGGCTCTCCACCCGGTCACGGTGCAAGTCGCCATTGAATGAGGGGCGTCATGCCGAAGGAACGGAAACAGCAGGATGAGCAGATGATCGTCCGGTGCCTACACTGCGGGGTCAAGAACCGCATCCCCAAGGTCCGCATGCAGGACCGCCCCGCCTGCGGCAACTGCCATGCCCCCCTCGACGAGATGATCATCCGCTGCCTACACTGCGGCGCCAAGAACCGCATGCCGGAAAACCGGATTCACGACCGTCCCCTCTGCGGTGCCTGCAAGACCCCTCTCATCATCTGCCACGCCCCCGCCTACCCCGTCGACGTGAACGACCAGAACTTTTCCCGGGAGGTCCTGGGAGAATCCTGCTCCGTCCTGGTGGACTGCTGGGCCCCCTGGTGCGGCCCCTGCCGGACCATGGAACCCGTCATGGAAGACCTGGCGGTCAAATATGGAGGCGCGGTGAAGATCGCCATGGTCGCCCCAAGCGCCATCCCTGCCCGCCGCGCCAACACCGTGCAGGTGATGAAAATGACGCAGGCGCTGGCGGCCATCGGCCACGAAGTACGTCTGGCTGCGCCGCGGCCCGAGGGCCCTGACGCCATCTCACTGCCGGCAGACGAAGACGCCGCCTGGCAGGCGCTGCGCGCGCATTATGGGCTTACGCACCGTTTCCCGGTGGCGTGGCTGCCGGCGCGGGCGTTCTTTCGCCGCTATGATTACGGCTATGCTGCGCTGCGCTGGGCGCAGAGCTGGAAGGCCGACCTGTTGTACACGCGCCTGCCGCAGGCCGCGGCGCTTGCCAGCCGGATGGGCTTGCCAACCGTGTTCGAAATGCACGATCTACCCCAGGGGCGCATGGGGCCGCGCTTCTTGAGCTGGTTCCTGGGCGGCAGCGGCGCACGCCGGCTGGTGTTGATCACCCAGGCGCTGGCCAACGATCTGGCTACGCTGCACAACCTCTCGGCGCCCCCGCCGCT
>CAZXMK010000099.1:0-9576 GCA_964641935.1 uncultured Syntrophaceae bacterium | reverse complement strand
AATAGAAATCCCCCGAGCCCATATCCGGACCGGGGGATTTCTATCTTTAATCCAGGGGTATCGGCTACCCCAGAACGACCAGCACCTGATTGGTGTCGACCTTGTCCTTTTCCTCCACCTTGATCTCGGTGACCTTTCCATCGGCCGGGGCGACGATGGGGTTTTCCATCTTCATGGCCTCCAGGATGATCAACTCTTCATCCGCCTTCACTTCGTCACCGACGCTCACCAGGATCTCCGCAATGGTCCCCGGCATCGGGGCCACAACTTCTACTGCCATGGGATTACCTCCTCAACGTATTTGATAGCGACCGCTTCGTTATGGTGAGAGGGGGAACGCCAGGTTCCCCCTCCCCCAGTGCAAGTTTGATGGTTATTTCTTCCACATCGGATCCGCCGGTCCCCAGACTTCCGGCAGAACAGCCTCTGGTGTCCAATCCGGCGGAATCCGCTGGCCAGGCTTCTCGCCCAGCTTCTCGATGAGCTTCTTGAGGCCCGGACGGGCGAACTTCATGTGGCCCGCCTTCTGCGTCCGGCCATTGATGACGGCCTCCGAACGCAGCCGCCGGCCGATGGTCTTCTCCATCTTCCGGCCCAGCCAGAGGACACGGTCCACGTCGTAGCCGTGCTCGATGCCCAGTTCATCGATCTGGACCAGGAGGTCCTCCATGGTGACCAGGCCGACGTAGCGCGGATCATCATAGTAGTACTCACCGGTGCCCCGGATCGGGGTGTCGTCGAGGAAGTTGGCCGGCTGTCCACCCAGGCCGCCCAATGTCGCCTCGAAGCGGGTAATCCCCGCCTGCAGTGCCGCCAGGATGGACGAGGAGGCAATCCGCTTCGTCTCGTGGAGGTGACAGAGGTGGGCCTCCGGGTTGGGCATGGCGTCCAGGACCATGGAGAAATACCGGTACACATCGGCCGCGTTGGCGGAACCATCGTGGTCGGCGTGCTCGATGTCATGGGCGCCGATCTGGAACCAGCGCTTCGTGAACTCCACGGCGTCCTTCAACTCCGTGGCTCCGCTGATGGGGCTCCCCCAGATGGTGCTGACGGTTCCGACCATCTTGATCCCGGCATCCCGGGCCTTTTTGATGCATCGCTCCGCCTCGCGCCAGTAGTGGGTGAGCGTGGTGCCGGAATTGGCGAAGTGGTGCTCCGGGTCCGTGGAGACCATCATGAGGATCCGGTCGGGACCGCATCCCCTCTTCTTCATCTCGATGGCAATATCCACCGAGGGTTCCCGGATCGTGACGCATGTCAGGCAGACGTCCTTGTCCACGTCGATGCCCTGGCGGGAGGCCCGTTTCCGGAACTCGTCGTTCCGCATGGCCTTCATGACCTCTTCCGCGTCCACGAACTGGGGCGTCGTTCCGGCGGCCAGATTGGTCACTTCCAGCTCCCGGCAGCCCGCCAGAATCATTTCCTGTCCGTAGAAGATCTTCGCTTTCGTGGAGATGAACTTCTCCTCGTGCTGAAAACCGTCACGGATCGTGATGTCCCCGATGGATACCTTTTTAGGCATCCGGGGGAAAATCTTCCAGTAATCGTACTCTGTCGCCATAAAAAACTACCCTCCTCCTCAGATTGAAATGTTAATGGTTTGCGGGTTCCAAACAATCGGCACCGCTCCCCCCTTGGCGGCAGCGGAGGAACGGAACGGCGCCGACCGTGGATTACTCGCCCTTGAAAACGGGTTTCCGCTTCTCCGCGAAGGCCGCCAGTGCTTCCAGCCGGTCCTTCGTGGGAATGGTCACTTCGTAGGCCTTGGACTCCAGCGGCAGGGCAACCCCGAGGCTGGCCTCCATGCCGTAGTTGATGGCGAACTTCGCCTGGGCGACCCCGATGGGGCCGTTCTTGGCGATTTCCCTGGCCAGTTCCAGGGCTGCCTCCATCAGCTTGTCCGGCTCGACGACCTTGCTCACCAGCCCGACTTCCAGGGCCACCTGAGCGTTGAACCGTCGGGCCGTGTAGATCAGCTCTTTCGCCTTCGCCATGCCCACAATCCGGGGGAGCCGCTGCGTGCCGCCGGCACCCGGGATGATCGCCAGGGACGTTTCCGTCAGTCCCATCAGGACGTTGGACGACGCGATGCGGATGTCGCACGCCAGCGCCAACTCGGTGCCGCCGCCAAAGGCAAAGCCGTTGATGGCGGCAATGACGGGAACCCGGACCTGCTCCACTGCCGTGAAGGTGTTGCGGATCGTGAAGATGAACCGCCGCACCTGGTCCTGGGTCAATGTCCTGCGCTCCTTGAGGTCCGCTCCCGTGGAAAAGGACCACTTCTTGGGATCGTCGCCGGCCTTGGAGCCGGTGATGATGATGCAGCGAAGATCCAGATCGAAGTTGGCCTCACGGATCGTGTCCGCCAGCACCGCCAGCAGGTCAAAGTTGAAGCAGTTCATGGCATCGGGCCGATTCAGGGTGAGAATCAGGATGCCATCCTCGGTTCTTTCTTTCAGCAGTACGTCCGCCATGATTTCCTCCTCTATTCTTCCCGGATCGGGATTACACCTTCAAGTCGCCCCAGTCGGACTTCTTGACGGGCACGCGCAGCGAGACCTCGAAGGCACGGGTTATCTTGTCCCGAGCTTCGCTGAAAGCGATCACGCCGTCGTGGAAGAGGAGCGACCCGGTGTAGAAGGGATGACCTTCGGCATCGTAACGGTCGCGCATCATTTTGCGGAAGGCGGCCATTTCTTCCTCATTCACCTCACCGCCCTTGTCGACGATGTTCTTTCGCCGCACCGTCTCCAGGATGAACCCCGCCGTCTCGCCCGACATGACCGTCGTCCTGCCCCGCATGTTCGTGAAGGCGAAGCGGGGCTTGAAGGCCCGGCCGCACATGCCGTAGTTGGCGGCGCCGTGATCGGGACCGATGACGTAGGTAACCTTCGGGGTGTCGAGGCACGTGCAGGCCCGAACCATGTCGGAGCCGTACTTGCCGATGCCGCCCCACTCCTCGGCTTTGCCGACCATGTAGCCGGGGGAGCCCTGGAGGAAGAGAACGGGAAGCTTGGAGTTGCCGCAGCGAATCATCCACTCCGTCGCCTTCCGGGCTGCGTCGATGTAAATGACGCCGCTGGCGTTGGAGGCGATGACGCCGACGGGGATGCCCTTCATCCACATCTTGCCTGCGATGATGGAATCACCGCGGCCGGGACCGTAGGTGGGCTTGTACTCATAGAAGTAACTGTCGTCGGCGAGGCACTTGATCGTCTCTTTGATGTTGATGTACTGGTAGGTATCCGTCGGGGTGCCGCGCATCATTTCCTTGAAATCGAACTTCGGCTCCCGGGTCTCCCGACGGTCGATGTAAAGCTTCGAGGTTGGTTCGAACTCCATCATGGCCCGGAGCTTCGCGATCCCCTCTTCCTGGGTCCGGACAAAGTGATCGCAGCCGCCCGAATGCTGGGTGTGGACATAGGCGCCGCCCAGGTCTTCCATGGATACGGTCTCGCCGATGGCCGACTTGACCATGGGGGGACCCGCCAGGAAGGCGTAGGCCATCTTCTCGATCATGATGGACTCGCTGGCCAGGTAGACGATGTAGGCTCCGCCCGCGGTATTGCCGCCTGTGGAGAGGGTGTACTGCCGGATCCCCTTGGCGGACATGCGGCACATGTTGTAGAACATGCTGCCGAAGTGGCCGTCGTCGGCAAAGCATCCCACCTGGAGAGGCAGGTTGATGCCGCCTGAATCGGTGAGGTAGACGCAGGGCAACTCGCACTGTTCGGCAATCGCCTGGGCCCGCATGTGCTTCTTCAGGGTGATGGGGAAATAGGTGCCTGCGGCGTAGCGGTTTTCGTTGGCAAAGATCATGCAATCCTTTCCCATGACCGTGCCGATGCCCGTGACAACGCCGCCTCCGGGAATATGACCGCGCTTTTCCGATTCGTAGATCTCTCCGCCGTAGAGGCGCTTCTTGCCGATGTCGTAACCGGCATCGAGCCCCAGTTCGAAGAAGTCCGTTCCGGGATCGATCAGCAGCTTGATGAGATCGCGCATGGGTTTCTTGTTCTGCTTCGCCAGCCGGGCGACCTGATCGGCGCCGCCGATGTCGAAGGCCTCTTCCCGGTGCTTGAACAGAATCTCGTCCTGCGCGAGCCAGTGCTGAAGATTCTTTTCCCTTTCGGCCTCGAGTCTCTCGGCCCTTGTCAATTTTTTCTTCTCTTCTGCCATGTTAACCCTCCTCTCACGTGGTGAAAAAAATAGACGCATTACGGCGGTGCTACCGAAAAGATTTACCCCGGTGGTCCCGATCCTCCAAAACCCGGACGGCAACGTCACCTCTTGTCCAAGGTTTGGATTCCACTGAATAATCAACGGATGGATGCGGCTCTCCGGAGAGATCCATCGAATGACCGTCATGGACAGCGGAAGAACAGCAGAGTCCCTGTATCCGATTTGCCATGAAATTTCAACCCATTAATTCGAACCGGCAGCAGATTTTTTCACTTAGTGATTACAATTACTTATGCAAGACACCCCTACAAATATGCCAGGCCTTTCCGGGGGAATTCCACAAGCATAAAATGTGAATTCATTCCGTGTACATGGACTCAATAAGTTCGGCGAACTGGGCGTTGATGGCCTGCCGTTTGACCTTCATGGTGGGCGTCACTTCTCCGTCCTCGGTATAGAGCTTCTTGTCCAGAATTCTGAACTTACGGATGTTTTCGACGCGGGCGACCTGGGCGTTCACCTTGTCGATCTCCCGCTGGACCAGGGCAACGACTTCTTCCGCCCTGGTCAGGGAAGCAAAGGTTGTATATTGAACCTTCTGATCCTGGGCGTATTTGACCACGTTGTCCTCGTCGATGACGATCAGGGCCGTGATGTAGTTGCGCCGGTCGCCGATGACCACGGCATCGTTGATGTAAGGGGAAAACTTCAGGAGGTTCTCGATGTATTGCGGGGCGATGTTCTTCCCCCCGGCCGTGATGATCAGGTCCTTCTTGCGGTCGGTGATCCGGAGGTAGCCCTCGTCGTCGATTTCCCCCACGTCCCCCGTGTGGAGCCAACCGTCCCGCAGGGCCTCCCGCGTATTTTCCTCGTCCCGCCAGTAGCCCAGGAAGATGCCCGGGTGGCGGACGAGGATCTCGCCGTCCTCCGAGAGCCTGACCTCCGTTTCCGGGAGAGCCCTTCCCACCGTGCCCAGTTTGAAATGGCGCTCGTCGGACATGTGGGTGATCCCCGTGGTCTCCGTCATGCCATATCCTTCGCGGATGGGGATTCCGATCCCCTGGAAATACTTGAGAATGTTGTGCGAGATGGGGGCGGCTCCGGAAAAACCGAGCCTGACGCGGTCAAACCCCAGCCGCTCCTTCAGCTTCCGAAACACAGCGAAATAGGCCGCTCCATAGGCCAGCCGCATCGGGAAGGACAGGCTCCGTCCCGCCAGGCGCTCCTCGTTGTACCGCGAGCCGATCCGGACGGCGGCCTCATAGGCGGCCCGCTTCAGGGGAGTCGCATCGGCCATCTTCAGAACGATGCCCGAGTAATATTTCTCCCAGATGCGGGGCACCGCGTGGAAAAGGGTCGGCGACACCTCCTGCATGTCCGCCATGACCGTATCGGTATTCTCCGTGAAATTGACCGTGTGGCCCACGGTGAGATGAACCATCAGGTCGAAGATCTGTTCGTAGACATGGTTGAGTGGAAGGAAGGAAATGGTCTCATCGTCGCTCCCGGCCCGGCAGATTTCACCGGCCTTCCTCCCGACCCACAGATATCCTTCGTGGGAAAGCATGGCCCCTTTCGGGGGGCCCGTCGTGCCGGACGTGTAGATGATCCCCGCAACGTCCCCTCCGCTCCCTTCCCCGACAAGCCGGCCGTAGAGGTCCGGCTGCTCCGCGTCCAGGCGCTCCCCCTCCTGGAGCAGGTCGTCGAAGCTCATCAGCATGGGATCCCGGAAATGCCGGAGCCCCTCCATGTTCCACACCACGAGCTTCCTGAGTTGAGGAGTCCCCTGCCGGAAGACCAGGGCCTTGTCGAGCTGTTCCTCGTCTTCGCAGATGTAGACGACGGATTCCGAGTGGGCCACCACGTACTCGCACTCGGCGGCGGGATTGGTCGTATAGACCCCCACGAAGGTTCCGCCCGCGGCGAGCGTCCCCAGGGCGCTGTAAAGCCACTCGGGCCGGTTCTCGCCGATGATCGCCACCCGGTCTCCCCGGCGGATGCCGAGTGCGTAGAGCCCGAGGGCCGCCATCCTCACATGGCGAAGATACCCGGCCCAGGAAATGTCGCGCCAGATCCCCAGGTCCTTGCGGCGCATCGCCACCCGCTCCGGCTGCTTCGCGGCGATGGAAGCCAGGGCCTTGGGAAGGGTATCGACGATGCTTTCAAACGGCCCGGTCATCGGAACCTCACCTTCCGCCGGTAACGCTTGAAGCCCTTCACCGACGTCTGCCGGGTTACGCCCAGATAGAACTCCTTGACGTCCTCATCCTCCCGGAGGATCTCGGGCCGGTCCGCCCGGACGATGCGCCCGTTTTCCATCAGGTAGGCAAACTGCGAAACCTTCAGGGCCATGTGGACGTTCTGCTCCACCAGCAGGATCGTCACCCCCTCCCGGATGTTGATGTCGCGGATGATTTGAAAGATCTCCCTTGTCAGGAGCGGTGACAGCCCCAGGGACGGCTCGTCCAGCATGAGAAGCTTCGGCCGGCTCATGAGGGCCCGCCCGATGGCCAGCATCTGCTGCTCTCCGCCGCTCAGGTATCCCGCCTGCTGTTCCTGCCGCTCCCGGAGCACCGGGAAATGCTGCAGGATCCGCTCCATGTCCTCCCGGATCACCGGCCCGTCGCGCCGCGTGTAGGCGCCCATGAGGATGTTCTCCCGCACCGTCAGCTCCGGGAATACCTCCCGTCCCTCGGGGACATAACTGATCCCCATCCGGACGATTTCGTAGGGATTCTTCCGGTCGATGCGCACCCCCCGGAACTCGACGGTTCCCTTCTCGGGCTGCTCCTTTCTCTGGTCGTAGAGAAGCCGCATGATCGTCTTGAGAGTCGTCGACTTTCCCGCGCCGTTGGATCCCAGGAGCGCAACGATCCGCCCCTCCGGAACCTCCAAGGAGATCCCATGAAGCGCCCGGATCAGGTCGTACCAGGTCTCCACGTTGGAGAGTCTAAGCATCGGCCTCCCCCAGATACGCCCGGATCACCTCCGGGTGGCTCTGCACCTCCTGCGGGGTCCCCTCGATGATGACCTGCCCCTGATTGACGGCCAGGATCCGGTCGGAGATCCCCATGATCATGTTCATGTCGTGCTCGATCAGGAGGATCGTCACCCCGTAGTCCTCCCGGATGTCCCGGATCCAGAGGTTCAGGTCCTCCTTCTCCTCTGTGTTCATGCCCGCCGAGGGCTCGTCCAGCAGAAGCAGCCGCGGTTCGAGGGCCAGGGCCCTTCCCAGCTCGACGAGCTTCCGCTTGCCGTAGGGAAGGCTTGCCACCGGCAGGTTGCGGACGGACTGCAGGTCCAGGAAATCGATGATCCGTTCGACCACCTCCCGGTTGCGGATCTCCTCCCGGGCGGCCCGGGACCGCCGTCCCCAGAGAAAGGCCCCGGAGAAGACCCCCGTCTTCATGTGGATGTGCCTCCCCAGGAGGAGGTTGTCCATCACACTCGCATTGGAGAAGAGCTCGATGTTCTGGAAGGTCCGGGCGATGCCCCGGCGGGCGACGCGGTCGGGCGACAGCCCCGTCAGGCTCTCGCCCTCCAGGAACACCCCTCCCCCTTCGGGCCGATAGATGCCGCTGATCAGGTTGAAGATGGTGGTCTTCCCCGAGCCGTTGGGCCCGATGATCGAAAAGATCCTGTTCTTCTCGACCCGGAAGCTCACATCGTGAACCGCCTTCAGACCCCCGAAGGAGATGGACAGGTTATCCACGCGGAAGTGGTCCATGCTCATGCACCCGCCGCCGGCAGCTCCGCCGGCCGGACCGTGAATGCGGGGAAGGCCGCAGCCTTCCCCGGCATCGGGATTATTTCTTTTTCCACCGGGCCAGATCGTTGGCGGTCCATCCCTGCAGGACCTTCAGGGCGCCCTTGGGGCCGCACTGCCAGATCTGGATGGAATCGCTCCCCTGGTGCTGGGTCTTCGTCCAGGTGATCGTCGGGCCGACTCCCTTGAAATTCTTTGTCGAATTGAGAGCTCTGAGGAACGCCTCCGTGCTGAGGTTCTTTCCGGTCCGCTTCAGGGCATCCACGAGAGGCTCGGCAAAGACGATCCCCCCGAGATAGAAAAGGGCCCATCGCTCCTTCGGATCGAGCCTCCGGGCCGCCTCGCGGTACTTCGTCATCAGGGGCTGGGCTGAATCGACAGGCTCGGTGAAGGCGCCGGTGATGACCCCTTCCCACAAGCCGCCGGAAATCTTGTGCATCAGCGCATAGTCAGACAGGGTGGAGGATGCCACCCACTGGGGCTTGAAGCCGACCGCGGCGGCCGTCTTGAGGGCGATGACCGCCGAGGTCGGGTTCACCTGGAGATAGACAGCCTCGGCCCCGGCATTCTTGAACTTCATGATCTGGGAAGCCAGGTCCTTCTCGCCCGCCTCGACGGGCACCTCCGCCACCGCGGTGATCTTCAGGTGGGCCAGGCGCTGCTTCACGCCGTTGAGGCCGTTCTTCCCGTAGGGATCGTTCTGATAGAGGACACCGATCTTCCGGATCTTCAGCTTCTCCACCACGTATTTGGTCAGGATGCTCGCCTCGTCGTCATAAAGGGGCATCAGCGCGAAGATGTAAGGATTCACCGGCATCACGTATTCCTTGATGCTCGTCGCCGGCGAGACCCAGACGACCTTGTTCGCCGCCAGGTAGTCCTTGACCGCCAGTCCGCTTGCCCCGGAAGTGCCTCCGACAAAGGCGAAGATGCCTTCCCGCTCCACCACATCCTTGACCACGGCAACCGTCTGGGCCGGGTTGTACTGGTCGTCGCGGATGAAGTACTTGACCTTCCGGCCGTGGATCCCCCCCTCTTCGTTGACCAGATCGAACAGCAGCCGGCTCCCGCGGGCCACATTACCCCAGGGGGCCGCGGGTCCCGTCTGGGGACCCCACTGGGCGATGCGAATCTCCTTGTCGTCGAAGCCCGGCTTGGCCGCCAGGCCGGGGGCCGACGCCAGGAGTACCGCGCAGGCCGCCATCCCAAGAACCATCCAGAAACGCTTCGAACCCATGATTCCCTCCTTTCCATGAAGAGTTCGAAAAACCCTGTCGCCCCTGCGGCGCTCCCTTGAGGCCGAGCCTGAAGACGTCACGCGGGACCGTCCCGGACGACTACCCCTTGTACCACCTCCCTCCCTCCCGGATGAACGCGAAGCGGTAATTCACGTCCGTCCGGGTCTCCGTATCGGTAAAGAAAAGCACCAGGTCCACCTCCACCTCGGCAAACCGCTCAACCTTTGGAAACCGGGCCGGGTCGTGATTCGGCCGAACGCCGGCCACCCGAAGAATCCTGAAGCGCTCGATGCGGACCGGGGACCGGACGGCCTCCTCCCGATACGACAAGTAATCATGGGTTTCGCGGTACACCGAAGAAGGCGCCAGGGACGCCCACACGGCATC
>CAZXMK010000098.1:3637-9583 GCA_964641935.1 uncultured Syntrophaceae bacterium | reverse complement strand
CCGACTGCTTCGTCGTCACGATGTGCTCCGGCGCGGGGTACATCTGGAAGAGGGCCACGAGGGGGTACTTCTGCTTGAAGGGTTCCTTGCCGAGGGTGGCGTTGTAGGCGATGCTGCCCATCACCATGCCCATGTCGGACTCGCCGCCGCCGACGAGACGGGTGTTCTCGACGGAGGCGCCCGTGGATTCGGAAGCGCAGCGGAAACCCTCCACCGTCTTTTCGATGATGACGGCCATGCCGCCGCCGAGGGGATAGTATGCGCCGCCGGGGCTGCCCGACGAAAGGGTGAGGAAGGTTTTTTTCTGTGCCAGGGCTTCGCCGCCGGGGACCAGCGCCAGGACCAGCATGAAGGCCGCGATACAAAGGAAAGCTCTCTTCATGATTCCACCTCCGTCGTTTTGGTCCACCTTCAATATCGTTTGTATTCCAATAAGTCGAGACTTTTTCGGGCGGGCTCAGATGTACTGCTGCATGATCCTGGTCAGGTCCCGGTCCATTGCGCCGTTGCCCTGGTCCGAGTAGGAGTCGATGATCTCTCCGAGGCGGTTGTAGGTGTACGCATCGGAAAGGTCGCCGAGCCGGCGGTACATCCCCTTGCGCCGGCCGAGGCGGTAAATGAGCCGGTCCCGGTCGGGAAGGGCGAAGAACCGGTCGATCGTCGCCAGGAGCTTCGGCTTGTCCTCCGGCAGCTTCCCCTCCAGTTCCTCCAGGAGGTTGAGGATGTGGTCGCTCACCACGGTGGAGGCGATGCCGTCGAGCGTCTCGATGAAGATCCGGATCTCCTTGAGGATCTCCTCGTCCGGGAGGGGGCGGAATTCCCCGTTCTGGCGCATCGTGTGCAGTTCCGTTCCCGGGACGACCTGGAGGGTCCGGAGGCGGATGAAGTCGGGATTGATGGCGTTGAGCACCTTCGCCGTCTCGACGGCGTGCTCGGTGGACCAGCGGTCGCCTCCGAGGCCGGGGATGACGTATTCAGAGAGCGAGATTCCCGCGGCCACGACGTTCCGTCCGCCCTTGATGTGGTCGGCGGCGGTGGCGCCCTTTTTGATGAACTCCAGGACCGGATCGTACCCGCTCTCCAGTCCGATGTGAATCCGGGAAAGGCCCGCTTCCTTCAGCCGCGTCAATTCCTCCACGCTCTTGCGGGCCGCCGTCTTGGACCGGCAGTAGGAGGTGATCCGCTTGACCCAGGGGAACTGCTCCCGGATGAAATTCAGCACGTCCACCAGATCGTCGGTCTTCATGATGATGGAGTTGGCGTCCTGCAGGAAGACCGACTCTCCGCCGAAGTAGAGCCAGGCGACGACGGAGCGGATGCCCTCGGAGCCGGCCCCGTCGGACTCGAAGAAATAGTTCGCCACCGACTGGGTGATCCGGCCGCCGTGACCGTATTTCCGGGAGGTCTCGGCGATCTGGTCGACCATGGACCGGATCGTCCGGATGTCGTCCTTGATTTCGTCCACGGACCGGAGCTCGAATTTCGTGCCCCGGTAGGTGTGGCAGAAGGCGCACTTGTTCCAGGGGCAGTTGCGGGTCAGGCGGATGAGAAGGCTCTTGGCCTCGCTGGGGGGCCGGATGGGGCCCAGCTCAAATGTTCCGTTCATGAGGGGAAACTCCACAGGATGGTTTTTCGGTAATATGGCTGCTCAGTTGAGGAAAAGCAAGGGATTGCAGGCCTTGTTCTTCACGCGGACCTCGAAGTGAAGCGCGCCCGAGCCGGTCCGGTGGTCCCTCCCCACCGAGCCGATCCGGGAACCTGCCCGGACCCTGTCGTCGGCGTTCACCTGGCGGTTTCCCAGGTTCGTGTAGACCGTGGCGTAGGCATCGTCGTGACGGAGGATGACGGTCTCTCCGTAATCCTTCAGGGGGGCCGAGAAGATGACGGTCCCCTCCTCGGCGGAAAGGACGGCCGTGCCTTCCCGGGCGGCGATCCGGATACCGTTGGAATACATGCCGTTCGGCTGGGGACCGAATCGCGTGAGCACCTTGCCCTTTACCGGCCACAGGAGCTTCTTCCGCTTTGCCGTTTCCGGCCGCGGCTCCGCGGCGTCGGTCCGGGCCGTGGCCGTGGCCGTTTCTTTTCCGGTGCCTGCGGGAACGGCCGGTGCCTGCGTTTTGGCCTGCTGCGGGTCTTCCTTTGGCCGTACGGCCGTCTCGCGGGTCCGGTCGGCCTTCTCCTCCGCCCTGGCCCGGGACGCCTTCAGGGCATCGGCGGCCCGCTTCTTCTCTTCTGCCGCGGCCTGCTCCGCCTTCTCGCGGTCCGCCTCCGAAACGTAGACCCGCCCCTCGGCGATGGTGATCCGGCCCGCCGGGGCTCTCGTTTCCTCGCCGCGGACCGGGGCCTTCGCTGCGGCCTTTGCCGGCGCGGCGGACGGGCCGGTGCCCGGCCTTTCTTTCGGCTCTTTTTCCTTTTGTTCCCGTACCTTGGCTGAGGCGGCGGTCTTTCCCGGGGCGGGCTCCGGTTTTACGGCCTTCCCGGCGCTCCGTTTCGGCCCGGCCCGCTCTTTTCCGGCGGCGGGCTCCTTTTCCCGGGAGGTCCGGGGGCGCGTGTCGTCGATGACCTTCTTGGCCCCCGGGATGAAGAGCGCCCGGTCGGCCTCCAGGTGATCCTTCCGGGACATGCCGTTGGCCTCGCGGATCGCATCGGCATTGATGCCGTAGGCCCTCGCGATCCCGGACAGGGTCTCGCCCTTCTTGACCAGGTGGTAGACGCCTTTGGCAGGGCGGGTCCGGGCGGCGGCGCCCGCCGGCCCGGGGAGGATGGCTGCGGCCAGGAAAAACGGCAGGATCGCCAGCGCGACCAGGATGCGGCGGAGAGCCGTCCCGGGGAACCGGCAGGATGACGTTCCGGCGGCAGTCTTGTCAGAATGCCTGCCAGCCGTGGTCTCCGATGAGGTCCACAAATCGGCATCCCCCCAGGTTTTCCTTTTTCAGGTCGTTCGGGTCCTCGGAAAGGCGGGTGTACTTCATGAGCGTCTGGGTGAACCGTCCCCCCACGGGAATGACGAGCCGCCCTCCCACGCTAAGCTGGGCGGCCAGGGGTTCCGGGAGCGCGGGCGCGCCGGCCGTGACGATGATCCCGTCGAAGGGGGCCTCATCGCGCCAGCCGTAGGTTCCGTCGGCCACCCGGACGGCGACGTTGAAGAGGTTCATGCCCTCCAGGAGCCGCCGGGCCTTCGTTGCCAGGGCGGGGATCCGCTCGATGGAAAAGACGTGGTCCGCCAGCATCGCCAGGATCGCCGCCTGGTAACCCGACCCCGTTCCGATCTCGAGCACCTTTTCCTTGCCCGTCAATTCCAGGGCATCCGTCATGAGCGCGACGATATAGGGCTGGGAGATGGTCTGGTGCTCGTCGATGGGGAGGGGGCTGTCGTTGTAGGACTGGCTGATGATGGCCTCGTCGACGAAGAGGTGGCGCGGGACCGTCTCCATGGCCTTCAGGAGACGCCGGTCCTCGATTCCCCGCGCCCGGATCTGCGTTTCCACCATCTTCAGCCGCTGTTTCCGGTAGAGATCCATCATCGGTCGACCAGGCGCCGCTTCTTGGGCGGAATGCGGTAGAATTCCTCGATCCGCTGGTGCCGGCGGAGGCCCAGGGCCTCGCGGGTGACGATGAGGTAGTACTTGCGGATCTCCGCGTATTCGCGGGCGGAATTGAACTGCTCGATCTTTTCGTTGATGTCGGAGACCAGTTTCCGGTGCCGCCGTTGTGCGGGACCGCCTTCCGCGGGATCGTTTTCCGGGGCCTGAAGGAGGGCCATCTCCTCCCCAATGGCCGTGTCGATGACCTTGAGGCTTTCGAGGGCCTCGGCCAGGCGGTCGCTGGCCCGCGTGAGAACGGCGATCCGCTCTCTCAGGAGCTCTTCCTGCAGGATGTCCTGGGCGGTCTTTTTCGTCGAGATCATGAGGCGGTCCGTTTCGGGCTGCTCCCCCGGGGAACGGTTTTCCACTATCATGCCGGACGCTTCAATTCAACCCCAAAGCCCATCCCGCCAAGGCCCGCCGCAAGTTCCCCTTTACACCCCCCCGGGTTTTCGCTACAACGTCCGGGCTGAAGAAATACCCCCGAAAGGTTCGTTGCCATGACCGTTCCGCATCCTTTTCCCCTGTCCGTCGCCGTCCGCGAAGCCTACCGCTCCGGCCGGGAGGATGAGACCCTGACGCCCGTTGTCCTGTGCGACGCCGGGGGACGCCCCCTGGGCCGCTTCCGGAAGGGCGATTCAGTGATCTTCTACAACATCCGCGGCGAGCGGGAGGGGGAACTGACGGAGAGCCTGATTCGAACCGATTTTCCGCACTTCCCGGTGGAGAACGGCCTGGATCTCAAGTTTGCCACGATGATCTCCTACGGGAAGGACCTGGACGTCCGGGTGGCCTTTCCCTCCGAGGAGGCGGTCACGGATACCTTAGGCGACGTCCTCTCCCGGCACGGCATCCCCCAGGTCCGGATTACCGAGGCGGAAAAGGCCGTCCATGTGGGGTTCTTTCTCAGCGGGAAGCGGACGGGGCTTCTCCCCGGGGAGGAGCGGATCGTCGTTCCCACCCGGAAGGACGTGGCCCTCTTCGACGAGGCGCCGGAGATGTCCGTCGCGGGCATCACGGAGGCGGTCCTGGAGAAGCTTCGCGATCCGGCGTGCCGCTTCGTCTTCACGAACCTGCCCAACGTGGACGTGGTGGGCCACATCGAGAACGAGGGGGCCGTCATGAAGGCCGTCGAGGCGGTGGACCGGGCGGCCGGCGTCCTGACCGCGGCGGCCCTTCAGGCGGGTTGGACCGTCATCGTCACCGCCGACCACGGGTCCGCCGAGAAGTGGCTGTATCCCGACGGCGCCGTGGACACGGGCCACACCGACAGCCCCGTGCCGTTCCTGCTCCTGGGACCGGCGGGACCGGTTCCCCTCCGCCCCAGAGGCACGCTGATCGATGCGGCGCCGACGATCCTGGACCTGCTGGGCCTCCCGGCGCCCGCAGCCATGACAGGCCGGAGCCTGCTGATCCCGGAAGGGGAGAAACCCCGGGCCGAACGGCTCCTCGTGCTTCTCCTGGACGGCTGGGGCTTGAATCCCGGGCGGGAAGGGAACCTGATCGCGAAGGCGGATACGCCCGTCATGGACAAGCTCCTGGCGGCGGGGGTCCATGCGTCCCTGGAGGCTTCCGGAGAGGCCGTGGGGCTCCCTGCTGGAACCGTGGGGAACTCCGAGGCGGGGCACCTGCATATCGGCGCCGGGCGGGTGATCTACTCCGACCGGGTCCGGATCGACCGGGCCATCGCCGACGGGTCGTTTGCCCGGAACGAGGCCTTCCGCTGGGCCGCCGAGGCGGCGAAACGGGACGGGAAGGCCCTTCACCTGATGGGGATCGTCTCGTTCTTCAGCTCCCACGGGTCCCTGAACCACCTGTACGCCCTGATGGACCTGGCCAGGGATGCGGGGCCCGGGGAGGTCTACATCCACGCCATGCTCGGACGGCGGGGGGAGCAGCCGGAGAGCGGGGCCCGGTACATCGAGCAGGTGGAGCGGCGGGCCGCGGAGTCCGGCTGCGGCCGGGTCGTTTCCGTCATCGGCCGCTACTGGTCCATGGACCGGGAGGAGAACTGGGACCGCATCGAGAAGACCTACCGGATGCTCGTCCATGGCGAAGGGCAGCCGGTCCGGGTTGAATCGGGTCCGTAAGGCCGGGCCTTCCGCCGGAGGGGCCGGTGCATCGCCGCCCGCCATGGCAGGGGCGGGGGGAGACAGTCCGGAACCGGACAGGGAGGGAGCGCGATGGAAGCGGAGGTCAACAAAACCAGGCTGGTCCTGGTGGAGGGGGACATCACCCGGGAGGAGACGGACGCCATTGCCAACGCAGCCAACGAGGGGCTCCGGGGCGGGGGCGGCGTGGACGGCGCCATCCACAGGGCCGGGGGACCGGCCATCATGGCGGAGTGCCGGAAGATCGGCTT
>CAZXMK010000098.1:0-3537 GCA_964641935.1 uncultured Syntrophaceae bacterium | reverse complement strand
CGGTCAGGCTTCCGTCTTCCGGGTGACGTCGGCCTTGATCGCGTTCACCGCGTCCATCATGGCGGCGAAGACGTTCTCCCGGAAATCGCCCGCCACCACAACGTACATCACGTCCTCGCCCACGCGGAGGGTTCCCTCCCGGATCTCCGCCAGGACCTCCACGATGCCGGGACGGGCCTTGATCCCGGCGACGATGGCGGCGAGGCGCTCCCGGTCGGCCCGGACGGTCACCTGCGAAACGGGACGGCCGTCCCGGGAGGTGGCCCGGACGACGCCGTTGTGGCAGAGGATCATTCCCGCCTCGGAAAAGCGGGGATGGGACTTGACAGCTTCGATCATGTCCATCAGATTCATTGCGAAACCTCGATGTTGTCCTGGTTGTTGACACGCCCCTGAACGGGCGTCCTATCATCCGTTTTTCGGCAGGACCGCCATGCGCCGCAAGGGTTCACCGAGACTGGAGCCCCTCGGGCTGATCATCCGGAAGGTGGCGAAGCGCGAGGGAGTCCCCCTCCAGGCGGCGGACCTGCGTCTCCTGTCCTTCTGGGACCGGGCGGTGGGACCCCAGGTGGCCGCCCAGACCTATCCCGAGGACATCCGCCGCGGCATCCTCCAGGTGCGGGTCTCCTCCTCCGTTTGGATGCACCAGCTCCAGTTCCTGAAGGAGGACATCCTGCGGAAGATCCGGGACGTCATGGGAAGCGAGGAGGTCAAGGGGCTTCGCTTTTCCATCGGCGAGATCCCCCGGCAGGCGGCGGCTCCGAAGCGGGAGGCTCCGCCCCGGGAGATCCTCGGAACCTCGCTCCTGAAGGCCAGGGACCGCCAGCTCATCGACGAGAGCCTGGCGGTCGTGGCGGACCCGGAGCTCCGGGAGCTCCTGAAGCGGGTCATGACGAAGGACCTGCTTCGCCGGCGGATCCGGGAACAGCGGCGAGGCCGTCCATGATCCGCTCCATCTCCCCGGAGTAGCGTCTTCCGTCCCCGTAAAGGAACAGCGGCGGCATCACGTCCAGTTCTTCTCCCCCTCCAAGGATTCCCTCGACGAGGAGAAACTCGCCCTCCGAATCGGAGCGGGAGTGGACCATCCGCAGGCGCTTCGGCTCGAGGCCGCGGGCCTTCATGCCCGCGATCATCGTGGCGGCCCTCCTCGCCGGATAGATCGCGCACATGCGGCCCCCCTCCCGAAGGAGTTTTGCCGCCGCGTCGAGAAAGTCCTCCAGGCTCCCGGCGACCTCGTGGCGCGCCACGGCCTTCTCATGGTTCGGATTGACCCGGCCGGAGCGGGGCTTCCGGTAGGGCGGGTTGAATACCACCAGGTCGAAGGAGGATGCGGCCAGGATCGGGACCGCCCGGCGGACGTCGCACTGCCGGACCCGGATGCGGTCTGCCAGGCCGTTGAGCGCTGCCGACCGGCGTGCCCTGTCGGCCATTTCCGGTTGCAGCTCCAGGGCCTCCACGAAGGGGCGCTCCGGGCGGGTGGCCAGGATCAGGGCGAGGATGCCGCTCCCCGTTCCCAGGTCTGCCGACGTCTCGCCCGGCCGAAGCCGCACGAACGAGGCCAGGAGCAGGGCGTCCACGGAGAACCGGTAGCCCCGCTTCGCCTGGATGACCTGGAGGCGCCCGCCGCAGATGGGGTCCAGGGTTTCGTCTTCTCTCAGGGATGCCGCGTTTTCCATGGGTGCCGGCGAAACCGGACGGCTTCGTCCCGGGGCGTCATTCCAGGAAATGGACGAAAAGGCCGCTCCGGAGCTTCGGCTCGAACCAGGTCGATTTCGGAGGCATGACCCGCCCGGTGTCGGCCACCGCCATCATCTGGTCGAGGCTCGTGGGAAACAGGGTGAAAGCCACGGCAGAGCGGCCCGAATCGACCAGCCGCTCCAGCTCCCCGGGGCCGCGGATGCCGCCGACGAAGTCGATGCGGACGTCCGTCCGGGGGTCGCCGATGCCGAGAATCGGACCCAGCAGGCGGTCCTGGAGGATCGAGACGTCCAGCGAGGTGACGGGGTCGTCCGTGTCTTCCGGTCCCGGAACGTACGTCAGGCCGTACCAGCGCCCGCGCAGGTACATGCCGAAGTCGCCCGTCCGGCCCGGTCTTTTTTCCGGGACGCCGGGGGTGACGCGGAAACGGCGGGACACCTCCCGGAGGAAGGACTCCTCGTCCATTCCGTTCAGGTCACGGACGGCCCGGTTGTAGTCCATGATGCGGATCTCGTCGTGGGAGAACAGGACGGCGAGGAAGAAGTTCCAGGGCTCGTCTCCTTTCCATGCTCCCGGGTCGTCCTCCCTCCGCGCCCGGGCGACCGCGGCCGCCGCCGCCGCCCGGTGATGGCCGTCGGCGATGTAGAGCGCGTCCACGGACGAGAAGGCCTGCCGGATGGCCTCCTCCACGGCGGGGTCCTCCACGGTCCAGACGGTGTGCCCGACGCCGTCGTCGGCGGTGAAGTCGACCGCCGGAGGCCCGCTGCTCACCTTCCGCAGGGCGTCCCGAAGATCCTCCCGGCTCCGGTAGGCGACGAACACGGGTCCCGTCTGGGCGTTCAGCCGGTCCACATGCCGGGTCCGCTCACGCTCCTTGTCCTCCCGGGTGAACTCGTGCCTCCGGATCGTTCCGGATTCGTATTCCCGGGTGCTCAGGACGGCCACGAGGCCCGTCTGGCTGTGGCCGCCCATGGTCTGGCGGTACAGGTAGAAATGCGGGATCTCGTCCCGCACGAGGGATCCCTCCCGGAGCAGCCGGTCCAGGTTCTCCCGGCCGCGGGCGAACACGGCGGCGTCGTCGGAGGGGACGTCCGAGGGAAGGTCGACTTCCGACTTCTCGACGCGGAGAAAGCTCTGCGGGTTGTCCGCGGCCAGGCGGGCGGCCTCGTCGCGGCTGACGACATCGTACGGGGGGGCCGCCACCTGCCGGGCGCAGTCCCAGCGGGGGTGAACGGCGGTGAAGGGTTCTACGGTTACCATGGTTTACAGATCCTTCTTGCGAAAATGACTTGGGACTGGCAGAATCCGAATCCCTCATAACACAGCCGGAAAATCCTGAACAGGAGGAAGTTTCCATGTCCCAGCCGGTCCGCGTCTTCATCCACGGTCTCGAAAGCACCAGCCAGGGCACGAAGGGGGTCTGGTTCCGGGAGCGCTATCCCGGCATGATCATCGGGGATTATCCTGGGAGCCTGGCGGAGCGGATGGACGTGCTCCGGGAGAGGCTGGAGGGCAGGGAAAACCTGATCCTGGTCGGCTCCAGCTACGGCGGCCTCATGGCGGCCCTGTTCGCCTGCGCCTCCCCGGAACGGGTAAGGCGGCTCGTCCTCCTGGCGCCGGCCCTTCATCTGGAAGAGTTTGCACCCTGCCTGGAACGGAGCATCGGCATGCCCGTCTCCCTGTATCACGGATCTTTCGATGATGTTGTGCCCCCGGGGCCCGTCCGCGAGATCGCGGGCCGGGTCTTCTCCGATCTGACGTATCACCTGCTGGAGGACGACCACAGCATCCACCGGAACTTTCCCCTCCTCCCCTGGGACCTTCTCCTGGAGGTCCGCT
>CAZXMK010000097.1:4531-9709 GCA_964641935.1 uncultured Syntrophaceae bacterium | reverse complement strand
GTACGAGCTTGACCTCGTGGCCTCGTACAAGATCTACGACAACCTGGAGTACATGGTCGGCGCCGGTTACTTCTGGCCCGGCGATTACTTCAAGGGCTGCTACAACAGCACCCAGGCTGGCTGCTACAACTTCGAGCCGGCCCTGGCCAACGACTACCTCTTGATGCACAAGCTGACGCTGAGCTTCTAAGTTCAGCCGTCAACGACCCCCGTTTGCCGACGGCCCCGGAGGGGAAACCCTCCGGGGTTTTTTATTGACAAAAGCCGGCATCTGTCGCATAGAAGATTCATATCCGCTTGAGCCAAAAACCATTATAATCCCTTGGATTTTCAATGAATAGGAACCGCCATGCCCATCTATACATTCGAATGCAGCAAGTGTGAAACCGTCTACGACCACTTCCTGAAGATCGGGGAGTCGTACGACGGGCTGGCCTGTCCGCAGTGCGGGGCCAAAAAGCCCAGGAAGCGCGTGACCGCATTCAAGACGAACTCCTGGTCGTCCTTCCTGGACGGAATGGAACGAAGGGTCAGCCCCGAGAAGTTCAAGTAGGTGCACCCATCCGGAAAATTCACGGCAACCTCACGGGACTGAAACCGGACCAGATCAGGCGGATCGAGCAGCTCTACCGCCGCCGGATCCCGCCGGACCGCGTCGTCACCCAGGAGGTCGCCCGGCAGCTCACGGAGCCGTCCCGCGAACTGAACCGCCAGATCGGGATCCTCGTGAACCGCCGGGGGGACGTGGAGGAAGTGATCGTCGGTTCCCACCGGGACATCCTGATCCCCAGCCTGGACCGCTTCCGTTTCGCCGCCAGCCGCCTGCGGGGACTGCGCCTCATCCACACCCACCTGAACGGCGAGAGCCTCACGGAGGACGATCTGACGGACCTGGCCCTGCTACGCCTGGATCTGGTCTGCGCCGTCCTGGCGGGACCCGACGGGCTCCCCGGAATCGTCCACACGGCCCACCTTGTTCCGGAAAATCCCGAAGGCTCATACTGGTCCTTTCTCAAACCCGTCCGTCCCCCCGACCTCGTCCTGAACTTCGCCTCCTTCATCTCCGACCTGGAGGGAGCCATCGCGAAGCGGCAGACCTCCCGGAAGGTGGATGCCGTCGACCGGGCCATCCTGGTGCGCGTGGAGACGAATCCCACGGTGGACACGGAGGCGGCCCTCGTCGAATTGCGCGAGTTGTGCCGGACCTCCGGGGTGGAGGTCTTCGACGCCGTCGTCCAGCAGCGACCCCAGCCGGACCCGCGCTACCTCCTGGGAAAGGGAAAACTGGCGGACGTCGTCATCCGGGCCCTCCAGATGGGCGCCAACTGCCTTCTTTTCGACCACGAGCTGTCTCCCGCCCAGGCCCGTTCCATCGCCGATTTCACGGAGCTCCGGGTCGTCGACCGGACCCAGGTCATTCTGGACATCTTCGCCCAGCGGGCCCACAGCCGGGAGGGCAAAATCCAGGTGGAGCTGGCCCAGCTCAAGTACCGGCTCCCGCGCCTGGCCCAGCGAAACACCGCATTTTCACGCCTCGCCGGAGGAATCGGCGGCCGCGGTCCCGGGGAGCAGAAGCTGGAGATCGACCGGCGCCGTGTCCGCGACCGCATCCACCGCCTCGAACGGGAGCTGAAGGAGATCGAGAAGGCCCGGGACCAGAGAAGAACGAGGCGCCGGCGGGAGGGACTGCCGGTCATCTCCATCGTGGGTTACACGAATGCCGGAAAATCCACGCTCCTGAACGCCCTCACGAAGAGTGACGTCCTCGCCGAAGACCGCCTTTTCGCCACCCTCGACCCGAAAAGCTCCCGCCTCCGCTTCCCGAGGGACACCGAGGCCATCATCACGGACACCGTCGGCTTCATCCGGAACCTGCCCCGGGAGCTGATGGCGGCTTTCCGGGCCACCCTGGACGAGCTCCAGGAGGCGGACCTGCTCCTGCACGTAATCGATGTGAGCAACCCGGGCTTCGAGGAGCAGATCGATGCGGTGGACAACATCCTTCGGGAGCTCGACATCGCAGGGAAGCCGCTGTTGAAGGTCCTGAACAAGGCGGACCGTTTCGACGACCCTGCCCTGCTCGAGACCCTGTCCCGAAGGCACGAAGCACCGGCCGTCTCGGCCCTTCATCCTGAGACCCTTCCCGCCCTCCTGGCCCGTCTCGAATCCGTCATCGGCAGCCGTCGCTAAATATTGAGGACACTTACCCTATTTCCGCGCACACTGACTCATGTCGTGATTCAATTGGCATGCGGAGGGAGTTGAGAAGCGTCCCTATATTTAACCAGCATCCCCTTCTTCCTTTTCCGGGGAAAACCCGCTATAAGAAAGGCCGAAACCCTACAAGCAAGGTTGTCGTTATGATCCCCTCCGGGCGGTTTCAGTTTTTCCTCATCCTGTTATGTGCTGTGGCCCTGGCGGGGTGGTCCCCCCCGGCGGCAGAGGGTGCGCCCCGCCAATCCGGGAAAATCCGACTGGCGGTCCTTTATTTCGACAACGAATGCATAACCGATCGGGAAAAGCTCGGCGCCTTCCAGAAAGGAATCACGGAAACGCTCATCGCCGACCTGGGCCGCCTGGACCGCCTGCAGGTCGTGGAGAGGGAACGCCTTGACGCCCTGCTGTCGGAGATGAAACTCCAGCAGTCGGGCCTGACGGATCCGGCGACGGCGGTCCGGCTCGGCAGGATCCTTGGCGTCCAGGCCCTCCTGATGGGCAGTTACACGGCCATCGGCGACATGATCCGCATCGATGCCCGGATCGTGGAGGTGGAAACCGGCCTCGTCCTCAAGGCCGAAGAAGTCACGGGACGAACGGACGACTTCTTCCAGTTGGAGACCTCCCTCGTGGAGAAGATCGCCGCCGGTCTGGACGCGCCGCTGACGACGGAGGAACGAAGCCTCCTGACGCGAGCGGGCAGTCGATCCTTTGCTGCTTTCCTGGAATACTCCCGGGGGCTCGATGAAATGGACCGCGGCCGCTGGCGGGAGGCGGAAGAGGCCTTCGCGGAGGCCCTCCGGATCGATCCGGGCTTCGAGCAGGCGGAGCAGAAAAAAAGGGAACTGCAGCGAAAAAAAGGAGCGAAGCGGCCTTGAACGGAATCCGCAGGTCTTCTTTCCTGACATGCATCCTGGCGGCCGTTCTCCTTGCGGGATCCTTTGCATGCCCCGCTGCGGAAGAGACCGCCCTGAAGCCGAAAGGGGACTGGATGGTCGCTGTCTTTCCCCTGGAGGACCTGTCGGCATCGGAGGAGACGAGGGGCCTTGGGGAAAAAATCGCCGCCGCACTGACGGATGGACTCGCCCGCTCCGGAAAGGTCCAGGTCGTGGAACGGTCGCGGTTGCAGAAGATCCTGGAGGAGTTGAATTCCAGTCCATCGGGGCGTTCGGACAAACATGCCGCTGTACGGGCGGGCCGACTCCTGGGGGCAAACGCCGTGGTCCTCGGATCCTTTCACAAATACGGGGATTCGTTCAGGGTCAGCGTCCGGGTTGTCAAGACGGAAACAGCCGAGATTCTCTGCACGGGAAAGGGTACCGGGAAATTCACCCGGCTGCGGGAAATCGAGGATAAGCTGACAGCGGATGTTCTGCTGCAGCTTTTGTCGCGGATTCCATAGGAGGTGATCATGGACAAGTCTGCACTCTCGCATCGGAGCATGATCCTGCTGCTCCTGGCAGCGGTTTTCCTTCTGGCGGGCTGCGGCTCGGTTACTCTTCAGGTGAAGGCAAACTCGGCGCTCCAGAACAAGCGCTATGATGAGGCGCTGGCGGCCTATCAGGAGATCCTCAAGGCCGATCCGAACAATACGGAGGCCCTTAAGGGAATCGGCGAGACGTACCTGAGAATGAAGAAAAGCCCCGAGGCCATCTCCTTCCTGGAGAAAGCCTACAAAGCCGACCCCGACCGGCGGACCGTCATCAACCTCGGCCTGGCCTACGCCGAGACGGGCAATTACGGAAAGGCCATCGAGACCTGGGACGTCCTCCTGGCCCGGGAGCCCGACAGCAACATCGCCAACATGGTGAAAAAACAAAGATTACTGGCACTATACAAGGACGCGTCCAAACAGGCGAAGCAAGCCCTTGCCCAGGAGAGGGACCTGATATCGAGCGGACTCATCGCTCGGTGGGAAGCCACGCCTACCCCGGCACAACAGGAAACCCTCCGGGAAGAGCCGCCCCCCAAGCCCTCCAAGAAGACCAAGCGCAGCCGGACCAGCCGGAAGGCAAGAACCTCCAGGAAAGGCAAAACCAAAACGGAAATGAAAGCAGCGGCTCCATTGCCAAAGACCCGCGTCGCTCCGGCAAAACCCGGAATTGCGTCCGTGCCGAAGGAAACGCTGGACAAGGCCTTTCCCGTGAATGACAACACCCTGGCCGTGTCCCCCTTCGGTGAAAAGGGGAACACGGAAAAGACGAAACACCTCCGGAAGGCCCTGGCGGCGATGATCATCACGGACCTGAGCAAGGCGAAGGGAATCCAGGTGGTGGAGCGCGTCCGGCTGCAGAAGCTGCTGGATGAACTGAAACTCGGGCAGTCGGGGATCGTGGATCCGGCCACCTCGCCCCGGATCGGCAGGCTCCTGGGAGCCGGCAAGATCGTCTCGGGCAGCATGCTCGGCGCCGGCGCCGACGACCTTCACATCCTCCGGATCCTGACCAGCGTCTCCACCGGGAAAGACCTGGGAGACCAGGATGCCCGGGGGAAGGCGGAGGAGTTCTTCAAGCTGCAGAAGGCCATCGTCTTCGGCATTCTGAAGGACCTGGGAATCCGGCTCACCCCTGCCGACGAAGAGATCATCAACCGGTATGCCACGCGCTCCTACCAGGGACTGCTGCTTTACGGGGAAGGGCTCGACTGGCAGGACCTGGGGGAATGGGATAAGGCAATCGACGCTTTCACCCGCTGCGCGAACGTCGATCCGACCGGCCCTTGCGGACCCGCCCTTGCGGGCTCGCCGTCATCCGGAGAAGCAGCCTCCGGCGTGGAAGCGGTTGTCGCATCCATCACGGTGGCGGCCGAGGCCGACGTGGCGGCGGCCCAGGCTTCCGGCGCGGGGGGAGGCGGTGGCGGTGGAGGCCACTGAGGCCTGCAAGTTACCATATAGACAAAATCACAACGGGAGCAGATTTGAAATCTGCTCCCGTTCGGGTCCTTGGGGGCGGATTTGAAATC
>CAZXMK010000097.1:0-4521 GCA_964641935.1 uncultured Syntrophaceae bacterium | reverse complement strand
GTGGGGGGCGGCCCGGGGGGCGGCGGGGGATGAGGGGGGGGCGGCGGGGGCGGCGGGGCGGGGGGGGGCGGGGGGGGGGGGGGGGGGCCACTGAGGGCTGCAAGTTACCTTATCGACGAGACAATAACGGGGGCAGATTTGAAATCTGCCCCCGCTCCTGAAATGATACGGGGGCGGAGTTGAAGTCCGCCCCCGGAAAATTTGGCGAGGGGGCAGATTAAAATCTGCCCCCTATTTTACATGACTCCCTTGTACCAGCCCCCGTCGATCTGGATGGCGGCGCCGGTGATGTAGCCGGCGGACTCGGAGGCCAGGAAGGCCACCAGGGCCGCAAATTCCTCCGGCGTCCCAAGCCGCTTCATGGGGATGTCCGCCTCCCACTTGGCGATGACCGCCTCGGGCGTCGTGCCGGTCTTTTCGGCAACGGTCCGGGAGAGGCTCCGGACGCGCTCCGTCAGCGTGTAGCCGGGGCAGACACTGTTCACCGTGACGTTGAACGGCGCCAGTTCGTTGGAGAGGGACTTGGCCAGGCCGATGACGCCGGAGCGGATCGTGTTGGACAGGATCAGGCCGTCGATGGGCTGCTTCACCGAGATGGAGGTCATGTTGATGATGCGGCCCCAGCGCTTCTCCTTCATGACGGGGACGGCCTCCCGGGTCATGATGATGGTGGACAGCAGGTTCAGGTGAAAGCCCTTCTCCCACATCCCGTCGTCGATTTCCAGGAAGGGCACCGACGGCGGCCCGCCGGCGTTGTTCACGAGGATGTCCAGCGTCCCGTAATGATCGATGGTCTTGCGGACCAGTGCCTTCGCCTGCGCGGGATCGGAAACGTCCGCCGCCACGGCCAGGACGTCGGCCCCCGTTTCCCTGCGGATTTCATCCGCCGCAGTAGGCAGGGCGGGGTCGTCGAGGGCGCCGATGGCCAGGCGGACGCCTTCCCGTCCCAGCGCTTTCGCCACCGCCAGCCCCAGGCCCATGCTTCCTCCGGCCACCACGGCCACCCGGTTCTTCAATCCTAAATCCATGGCTGTCTCCTTTCCGCCGTCAGGCTTCTTTCCCGTAATGCTCCTCGATCCAGGACCGGTATGCCCCGGTTCGGATCCCCTCGATCCACGGCCGGTTCGCCAGGTACCAGGCCACCGTCTTCCGCAGGCCCTCCGCGAAGGACTGGCGGGGACGCCATCCCAGCTCCCCGGCGAGTTTGGAAAAGTCGATGGCGTAGCGCCGGTCGTGGCCCGGCCGGTCCGCCACGTACGTGATCAGGCGCTCCCGGGACTCCCCGTTTTCCGCCGGCGCCAGCTCGTCGAGGAGTGTGCAGATCAGGCGGACGATGGCGATGTTCTCCATTTCCGCGTTCCCGCCGATGTTGTATGTCTCCCCCCGCTTTCCCTCCCGCATGATCAGCCAGATGGCCTCGCAGTGGTCCTCCACGTACAGCCAGTCCCGGACGTTCCGGCCGTCGCCGTAAACCGGGAGGGGCTTCCCTTCCAGGCCGTTGAGGACCATCAGGGGGATCAGCTTCTCCGGGAACTGGTAGGGACCGTAGTTGTTGGAGCAGTTGGAGATGGTCGCGGGAAGGCCGAAGGTCTCCGAGTAGGCCCGGACCAGGTGGTCCGAGGCGGCCTTCGAGGCCGAGTAGGGGCTGTTGGGACGGTAGGGCATGTCCTCGGTGAAGAGACCCGTCGGACCGAGGCTCCCGTAAACCTCGTCGGTGCTCACGTGATGGAAGAGCCGGAAGTCGGCCCCCCGGGCCTTGGCCCGCTCCAGGAGCTGGAAGGTCCCCAGGATGTTCGTGTGGATGAAGCTCTCGGGGCGGCGGATGGACCGGTCCACGTGGGACTCGGCGGCGAAATGGCAGACGGCGTTGATGCCGTGCCGGTCGAAGAGGTCCTCCAGGCGCGCGGCGTCGCAGACGTCACCGTGCTCGAAAACATAACGTCCTGGGTATTGCTCCGCAACTTCCGTCAGGTTGTCCGGGTTGCCCGCGTAGGTGAGCTTGTCGAGGTTGACGATGCGGCCGGTAAAATCATTCCGTTCCAGGAGAAACCGGATGAAGTTGCTCCCGATGAATCCGCACCCTCCCGTCACAAGGAGATTTTCGAACATCATCAATGATCCTCTCAGGTTGCCGCCGGAACCGGCGAGTGGCGGATCAGCGCAGGAACCCCTGGATGATCCGGTTGACAGCCTCTTCGTAGCTCAACCCCAGGCTCATGAGCTTCATGAGCTGGTCGTTGGCGATCTTGCCGATGGAGGCCTCGTGGGTCAGCTCCGCCTCGGGGTGAAAGGCCTTGAGGGATGGGATCGTCTCGTTCCGGCCGTTTCCTATGAGGATGGCGTCGCACTCGATGTGGCCGAAGCACCGGGCCCGGGCCTCCAGCGTGGCGAAAAAGTCCTGCACCGAGTCGTCCTTGATAACGGACCGGGACACCAGGTTGGCCCGGCTGTCGTCCCCCTCCAGGACCAGGGAGTTCCGGGAGACGGCCCGCTGGCTCCCCTCGGTCATGACCCGCTCGGTCACCAGGAGCACGCTGCCGGGTCCCAGGACGGCCTCGTTGACGCGGTTCGCCTCGTCGACACCGCCGATCTGGGTCAGTTCCATCTCCGCCTGGGCACCCTCGGCGAGGACGACCCGGGTGGAGGGGTTCAGGGACCGTTTTCCGCGGCCGGGGCCGGTTGCGTAATGCTTCTCCACGTAGCGGACCTTCGCCTTCCGGCCCACCTGGAACTCGTGGAGCCCCTCGTGGCCCTCCGGGTCTGGCCCGCCGCAGTGGATCCCGCAGCCGGCGATGATCGTCACGTCGGACTTCTCCCCGATGACGAAACGGTTGTAAACCACGTCGTTCAGACCGGCCTGGCTCAGGATCACGGGGATATGAACCGATTCGTTCACCGTTCCGGGCCGGATGGTGACGGTGATGCCCCGGTTGTCATCGAGGCTCTCGATCTGGATGTTGGCGGACACCTCCCGGGCCAGAAGGCGCCCGTTCTTCCGGATGTTGTAGGCCCCCTTCGGAAGCCCCTCCAGGTCCGCCACCGTCTTCAGCAGGTCTTTATCGAAAGCATCCAACATCGTCGATTCTCACACATGCCTTGTAGTTGCAGATACTCATGTCGCTCAGCAGAGGAAGGGCCCCCTTCAGGTCGCCCTCGTAGACGAAGCGGCCACCGTTGATGATGAGAACCACGTCGGCGACCTCCAGGAAGGCCCGGTTGTGGCTCACCACCAGCGTGGTCGTCCCGTGCTCCGCCTGCTCCCGCTTGAGCAGGTTCACCATGGGCCCGATGGTCCACAGGTCTATTCCCGTGTCCGGCTCGTCGTAGATGGCCACCTTCGGGTTCCGGGCGATGGTGGTGGCCAGTTCGATCTTTTTGATCTCGCCGCCGGAGAGCTTGGAATCCACCGGCTTGTCCAGGAACGACAGGGAGCAGATGCCCACGCGGCGAAGCAGGGCCAGCAGCTGGATTTCCTCGTCCGTGCCGGAAGCGATGGACAGGAGATCTCGGAAGGTGATTCCCTTGAACCGGGCGGGCTGCTGGAAACTGTAGGATATCCCGGCTTTCGCACGCTCCGTGATGGAGTACCCGGTAATGTTATCCCCCTGGAACAGGATGGAGCCTTCCGTTACGGGATTGATGCCCATGATGAGCTTCGCCAGCGTCGTCTTCCCGCTCCCATTGGGCCCCGTAATGGCGTAGAACTTGCCCCGTTCGAAGGTGTAATCGATCCCGTCGATGATGCGGCGGATGCCGCCGTTCCCACCGTTTTCGTCGGGACCGTCCTCTACGGAAAAGACAATGTTTTTCAGATCCAGCATGGCACTTCCCTCATTTGGCATTTCGAATCCCGCCGACCGGGCCGGACATCGGTGTGCCTATGATGGAATTCATCCACCCTGTCAACGGGAAATTTCCCTATCCAGGATTTCCGCTGTCTCCCGGACCGGCAGTCCCCTCAGGATGCTGTTGCTGACGGGGAAGCGGGCCTTGACAAGCCCCAGGAAGGCCTTGGCCTCCTTCCTGGGAGAAGCGGTGTTCGCTGCCGCCAACCCCTCTCCCAGAATCGATTCGACTCGGAACGTGCGCAATGCCGTCGCGTCTCCTTTTCTCTCCGGTAAACGAAACAGGAATGCCTTGCGGCGCGGCGGCGCTCCCGCTCCACGCTGTCCGGGGGATCCGCAGCCTCTGCGACCGGCAGGCAGACCGAGGACCACCCCGGCGGGACGGGCTACAGGTATGTGCGGCCGCCGAGAAACCGTTTCCGGTAGTAGTCCCTGGCCAGAGACTCGCGGCCGATCGCCTTGCCCTTTCCGGGGGCGTGGATGAATACGCCCGATCCGACGTAGATCCCCACATGGGAAACGTTTCCATTGCCGGAAGTGGCGAAGAAAACGAGATCCCCCTCCTGCAGTTCATCCATTGAAACAGCGGTCCCATCTTCGAACTGCTCCCGGGATGAACGGGGAAGATCCAGGCCGTTGAGCTGGTAGACCGTCATGGCGAGGCCGCTGCAGTCGA
>CAZXMK010000096.1:0-9721 GCA_964641935.1 uncultured Syntrophaceae bacterium | reverse complement strand
GATTTCCGTCATCAACGTCTTATATTCCTTCGACATAGCTTTTTCCTCCGTCCGTGTTCTTAAAGTTCGGATCCTACGATCATGACCCCGTTGAACTGGTCCACGCCGCCCATGGCATGGCTCAGGGCCGTCTTCGCACCGGGGATCTGGTGTTCCCCCGCCTTGCCCGTCACCTGGAGCACCGTTTCGGCGACCCGGATCAGGCCGGTGACACCGATGGGATTCGTGCAGAGCACACCCCCAGAGGGATCGCAGGGCAATTCGCCTTTCTTGTCGAAGGTCCCCTTCAGGACCAGATCCGGAGCTCCGCCGGGCTCGCAGAAGCCAAAGCACTCGTAGAAGAGCATCTCCTGGAACGTGAAGGGGTTGTAAACTTCCGCCACGTCCAGGTCCTTGCGGGGATTCTTGATCCCGGCCTGATCGTAGGCCTGCTTCGCCGCCTGGACGGCCCCCTGCCAGAGGCCCTTGTCACTGTCGCCGAAGTAGTACTCCTCGCCCCGGTACCCCACGCCTTTGACCCAGGCCGTCTTGCGGCCAAGTTTCTTCGCCATGTTCTTGGAAACGAAGATCAGGGCGCAGGCCCCGTCCGAGGTCGGACAGACGTCGAGGAGACGCACGGGATAGGTGATGACGCGTGCGTTCTTTACATCGTCCATGGTTACGCGGATCTTCACGTGGGCATAGGGATTTTCAAAGGCCGCGTTGTGGTGCTCCACGGAGATGTGCGCAGCCGCGTCGCGGATCTTCGCTTCGGGGATCCCGTAGCGCTCCGCCCACATCTGGGACTGCATGGAGAAAACCCCCGGCGCCCCGGCGATAAAGTACCGCTGGTAGAAGGGCTCCGCCACGGTCGTCATGGTGGCCTGGGCGTCCCCTTCATTCATCTTCTCGTGACCAACTGCCAGCACGACATCGGCCATCCCCGAGGAGACCCAGTAATAGGCCGTGTGGGCAATGGAGACCCCCGTGGATCCGCAGGTCTCCGTCTTCAGGATCGGCTTTCCGACCGCCTGCATGGCGTCGGCGAAATAGAAATGCGTCAGGGCCACCCCCTCCATCATGGACGGCATCGTCCCCGAGACCACCCCGTCGATGTCGGAAGGCTCCAGCCCGCTGTCCTCAAATACGCGCAGCACCGCCTCGCGGACCAGTTCCGGATATGCCACATCCATGCGCCGGCCGTGCTTCGTCTGCCCGACTCCGATGATTCCTACCGGTCTTCCCATAACCCCCCTCCTATACGCCAATGATGGCGACGGCGTGGCACTGCCCGGCGAACCCATGGGTCCCATGGGCCAGGGCCGTCTTCACCTTCTTGTCCACCTGGTGCTCCCCCGCCTCGCCGCGGACCTGCAGGAATCCTTCCACAAGCCTCTGCAGCCCCCGGGACACGTACGGGTTGTTCGCCAGGACTCCGCCGGAGGGATTGACCGGAAGGGCGCCGTCGATTTCCGTGGTTCCCTTGTCGATCATCTTGCCGGCTCCGCCGGGCTTGCAGAACCCCAGTTCCTCGCACCAGAGCAGTTCCTGGAATGCATAGGGTTCGGTGATTTCCGCCACGTCGATTTCCTTCTTCGGGTCTTTGATGCCCGCCATCTTGTAGGCCCGGGCCGCGGCGGTTTTCAGCTGCGTGTCCAGGAGGTTTCGGTCGCCGATGAAATACGTGTCCAGGGAGGACCCGTAGCCCTTGAACCAGACGGGCTTGTCCGTCAGCTTCTTCGCCTTCTTCTCCGAGGCCAGAAGCATCGCCACGAAGCCCTCCGACTTCGGCGCGATCTGGAGGTTCGTCAGCGGGGCCGCGGTGGGGGCGGAATTCAGAACATCCGCCACGGTGTACTTGCCCCGGCGGTCCGCATAGGGATTGCGGAGGGCGTTGCCGAGATTCTTCACGGCCACCTTCGCGCACTGCTCTTTCGTAATCCCGTATTTCTCCATGTACGCCTGCATCTGGAAGGCCGCAGACGTCGTCTCCGTCAGCCCCAGGTTCCGGTGATAGAAGGGATCGCCGAACATCAGCGTGCAGGTGTCGTTCTCCGGATTCTCCGATCCCTTGCAGAGGGACAGGATCAGGCAGTTGTCGTACTGGCCGGACATGATCCGCATGGCGCCGTACATGAAGGCGAACAGGGATTCCCCGTCCTGCCGGGAGGCGTTCTTCAGAAAGGCCCCCGTCGTTTCCCAGTAATACGCGTTCGCGCAGGAGATGCCGCCATGGAAGATGTCCGACGACGCCGATACGACCGTCCCCAGGTCGTCCCGGGTCATTCCGGCCTTGTCCAGGCACTCCCGCGTCACCCGATAGGCCTGGTCATAGAAGTTGTCCTTTGACGCAGGCCCGGCACTTTGTGCCACGGATACAATCGCTACCTTTTTCGACATAGGCTTCCTTCCTTTCCATCCAGTGGATGAATCCGATCAACCCATCAGCAGTTCCCGGGCAATGATCATCCTTCTCATTTCCGACGTGCCCGCCCCCAGGGTGCCGAGTTTCGAATCCCGCCAGAAGCGCTGGACCGGGTATTCGAGGCAGTACCCGTAACCGCCGTGGATCTGAACCGCCTCGGTACACACCTTGTCGGCGGCCTCGGCGGTGAAGAGGATGGCCGCCGCCGCCAGCTTGTGGACCTCGGTGCCCTTTCCGCCCCGCTCCGCCTGGCCGGCGAGGATGCAGGCCTTGTAGCACATGAGCCGAGACGCCTCGATGAGCGTATACATATCCGCCAGCTTCGCCTGGATCAACTGGAACGAGGCAATGGGCTTGCCGAACTGGACACGCTCCCTGGCGTACTTGAAGGCCTCCGCGAACGCCCCCTCCGCGATGCCCAGGGCGAAGGTGGAGAGGAACGCACGTTCCACATCGAGGCCGCGCATCATGACGGCGATCCCCCCATTCTCGACTCCCAGGACGTTTTCCGCGGGGATGCGGCAGTCTTCCAGCAGCAGCTCACCGGTCCGGGAACCGCGGTTGCCGACCTTGTGCAGGGCCCGGGACACGGAGAATCCGGGCAGGGTCGTGTCCAGGATGAAGGCGGTGATCCCCTTCGGACCGGCCGCCTTGTCCGTCTTGGTGTACAGGATGATGGTCCGGGCATCCGGCCCGTTGGTGATGAAGGTTTTGCGTCCGTTGACAACGTAAGCGTCGCCGTCGCGCCTGGCCGCCGTCTGGATGCTGACGGCGTCGGAACCGGCATTGGGCTCCGTGAGACCAAGGGCGCCGACATGCTCCCCGGTGCAGAGCGGGGGCAGGTACTTTTTCCGCTGGGCCTCGTTTCCGTTGTGATACAGGTTGTGCATGCAGAGGTTGGCATGGGCTCCGTAGGACAGGGATACGGCCGGGATGACCTTTGCCAGTTCTTCCACGACCAGTGCGCCTGCGAGGACGTCCGATCCGGCACCGCCGTATTCCGGCGGAATCGTGATCCCCAGAACCCCCAGATCTCCAAGTTTCCTCCACATGCCCTCAGGCCACTTGTCCTCGATATCCGTCTCTTCCGCGATGGGCTTCAGCTCCCTGGCAGCAAACTGGGCCACACTCTCCCTGAGCATACGATGCTCGTCTTTCAACTCGAAATCCATCGACCCCTCCTTTCACGGCCCTCCTGATCATGAGGGTTTCCGTTTATCCTTTTTTCTGATTTGCACAAAGGATGCCATGGTCTTTGTGACAGAAATTCCTTTTGTATCGAAATGTTGCGTGTATCATGATGGCTATCGGGACGGCCTGGACAGTCGTTATTCGGTCAGTTGCTCGCATGTGGACACAACGGTTGACAGCCCGGCGGTCTTCCGCTACGATGCCGCCGGCTTCGGGCGTCGGCCGCATGAACCCCATTCCCGGGGCTTCATGCTTCCCCTCACAATCAGGAGAACCGGCCATGTCTCGCAATGATCCTCTTTTTCAGAAGATCTCCACAGAGCAGCAGGATCTGCTCTTTCGCTTCCTGCCCTTCACCGACAGCTTTTCGATTGACTGGTTCTCGGGCCTGGCGGACATGCCGCCCTCGAAACTCCTGTCCACCATCCGGTTTCTCGAAAGCCTGCAATGGATCGCCGAGCAGGACGGCCAGCCGGGGATTTACGGCTGGACCCGGAAGCTTCCCAGGGAAGAGCTGACATCCCGGGTGACCCCTTCCCTCTGGCATCAGTATTGCCGTTCCGCGGCCGACATGCTCCGGCGGAACCTGCCGGGAACCGCGGAGAGCCTCCTCCGGACGGCCAGGCTCTGCATCCAGGCCGGCCTCCGGAATGAAGACCTGGAGGACATCTTCCGGGCGGCGCTTCACGAGGAGGAAAACCACAAGATCTCCTCCGCCGTCGAACTCTACGACTGCATTCTGGAATATGTCGAGTCCAGCGTCAGGGAAGCGGCAGGAGATCTCCCCCCGGAACTGAACCGGATCCTGGTCCAAGCCATCGAGAGGCGGGCCTCGTTGTCCCTGTTTCACCCCAATCTGAAGAAAATCAATATGTTCCTGTCCACGGCCATGGATGCGGCCACGAAACAGGGGGATCTTCAGGCCCTGGCATCCCTGCATCTCCTCATCGGCCAGAACTTCTGGATGGCCTTCCAGCATGAGCGGGCGGTGGAACACTTCGACACCGGCTGGAGCATGATCGACAAGGGGGAAAAGGACGCCCTGTACCGCCGGGGACTGCAGCTCCAGGCCCTGTCGGCCTGGATCCGTGGCGACCTGAACGGGGCCGTGCAGGCCTACGAGGACTCCCTGGGAGAACTGGACACGGTGGCGGCGGATGACTTCTCCCAACTGATCGCCCTCCACCTGGCCCTCTGCTATACCCAGGTGGGCATGCCCCAGCGGGGGCTGGGAATCACCGAGGCCATCCAGCAGCTGTCGAAAAAATCGGAGAACGGGCCTCTCCTGTCCGTGGCGCTGGCCACGACGGGAGTGATCTTCCTGGAGATCCGCCAGCTCAAGAACAGCCGGACCTATTTCGACATGGCCCTGGAAGTCGCCGGCCGAGAGGGCATCCCCATGGCGGAGGTGATGGCCGGTATCGGCCTGTCGAACATCGCCTGCCTGGAAGGCGATCTCGATGCGGCGGCGGAGCATTTCACAAGCCTCTGGAAACTCCGCAAATCGAGCTGGTACCATACCCTCAACAGCCCCCACGTCTTCGAGGCGGGCTACGTGCTGCACCGCAAGGGACGGTCACCGGTGGCGCTGGAGCCGGTCTTCAATTTCCTCTATTCCCTCGGCAAGGACCATGTAAACCCCTTCCTGTACAGCATCATCCGGCATCGCCAGATCCTCCTGATCGAGCGGGGCACGGCCCCGGTGGAGAAAATCAGCGAGCTTCTGGAAATCGAGAAATCCCTCGGGGAACTGGGGGCCGTCCTGGAACTGGCGAAGCTGCGCATAACCCTGACCCGGCTCTTCCTGCAGACGAACAACTGGAGAATGGCCGAGACTTACGCCGCCAAGGCCTGGGAGGTGGCGAAAGCAGTCGCCCGGGACGTCTTTCCCCGGGACCTCTTCCCTCTCCTCACCCAGGAAGACATCAGCGAAAAGGACCGCCTGTTCGACCTGGTGGTCGAGATGGGAGAGGCCCTGACCAGCCAGAAGAGCCTCGAGCAGCTCCTGACCAATGTCATCACCTCCCTCACGCGGCTCACCGGGGCGGAGCGGGCGGCCATCTTCATCCGGGGAAAGGATCCCCGGGATCTCAACATGGTGGCATCCCGGAACCTGTCCCAGGAGACCCTCCGGGACGAGCGGTTCGGCGACACCATCCAGCGGATCCGCATCGCCACGGAAGACTCCGGTGGGCACATCATGCAGTACGACGTGAGCGGACCCGACGCCATCGACTTCCGCCGGGTCATCATCACGCCGCTGACCCTCGGCAAGAACGTCATCGGCGCCCTCTACCAGGACAGCCGCTTCTTCTCTTTCGACATCAGCGCCGGCCGCCTGAAGCTCCTGTCCGCCCTGGCCTCGCAGATCGCCGTCTCCATCGACCGGGCCCAGGCCTATGAAGAGATCGCCCGCCTCAACGACCGCCTGCTCCAGGAGAACGTGTATTACCGGGAGGAGACGGAGGAATTCCGTCCCTTCGGCGACATCATCGGCACCAGTGAGATCATTGTCCGGATCCATCGACTCATCGCGAAAGTCGCCCCCACGGTATCCACTGTCCTTATCCATGGCGAGACGGGCGTTGGAAAGGAGCTGATCGCTCGGGCCATTCACCGGGAAAGCCCCCGGCAGAAAGGGCCCTTCATACGGGTCAACTGCGCCGCCCTGCCGGAGACCCTCATCGACAGCGAGCTCTTCGGACACGAGAAAGGGGCCTTCACCGGGGCCATCAAGATGAAGGCCGGCCGCTTCGAACTGGCCAACAACGGCACCATCTTTCTCGACGAGGTGTCCGAGTTGCCGCCGTCAACCCAGAGCCGGCTGCTCCGAATCCTTCAGGAGAAGGAGTTTCAGCGTGTGGGGGGAACCAGGCTTCTCTTCTCGGACTTCCGGCTCATAACCGCCACCAACAAGAATCTGCAGAAGGAGGTCGAGAGAGGGCGCTTCCGGGACGACCTCTTCTACCGGCTGAACGTCTTCCCCATCCCGGTGCCTCCGCTCCGGCAGCGCAAGGAGGACATCCCTCTGTTGGCGGGCCATTTCCTCAAGCTCTTTTGTACCCAGTACAACCGTCCCTATGTCGGGATCCCCGAGGCGGAGATGCAGGCCCTGAAGGCCTATCCCTGGCCGGGCAACATCCGTGAACTGGCGAACATGGTGGAGCGGGCCGTGATCCTCGGAGGATCGAGAATCCGCTTCCCCGAGCTGGCGGCGGGCGCAATCCCGGCAACGGCGGGCGACGAGCCCCTGCCCCTCCAGGAAATGGAGCGCCTCCACATCCTCCAGTCCCTGAAGGCGACCCGGGGGAAGATCGGCGGAAAGGACGGCGCCGCGGCCCTCCTGGGGCTGAAGCGGACCACCCTCATCAACCGGATGAAGAAGCTGGGAATCACCCTGGAGCGCAGTCCATCCAGGAGCGAGTGATGAAACCGGGGAGGAATCCATGAAGAAACTGAACCCGGCCTATGTCCGGGCCGTCCGCGGGCACGCCAACGGGTGCCCCTATTTCCGGCACCTCTCCATGGCGATCCGGAAGCTGGGCATCGGGTACGCCGTCCTGGACATCGAGATCAAACCGGAGCACATCCAGGCCTTCGGGTACGTCCACGGCGGCGTCTTCGCCTCCGTCATCGACACGGCGACGTACTGGTCCGCCTTCTGCGAACTGGAGGAAGGGGTGGGCATCACGACAGTGGACCTGAAGGTCAACTACCTGGCCCCGGTCCAGACGGGAAAGCTCACCGCCGAGGGACGGTGCATCCGGATGGGCAAGACCCTCGGGCTGGCGGAGGCGGCCATGAAAGACGCCGCAGGGCGGATCGTCGCCCACGGGACCTCGGGCCTGATCGTCCTTCCCGGATTCGGCCTGGCCGGAGCGCCGCCGCTGCCGCCGAAGTTCCTGGAGGGGAAAGCGGAGGGAAAGCGTTCCCGAGGGTGAGCATCCCGCCTCCCGCTGCGGCGGGACAATGAAAGACGGCATCCGCAGGGCCTTCCGGCCGACGGAGAAAACTGTTGACAGGAGGAAACGACCGCTTTATATCACCAGTCGCTTTCAAGAGATGGGGGATCGTTCAACGGCAGGACAACGGACTCTGACTCCGTGAATCGTGGTTCGAATCCACGTCCCCCAGCCATGGATAATCAAGGGTCGCAGATTATGGTCTGCGACCTTTTCTTTTTTTACGACCCGCCGCTTCCCAAAACAGCCTTCCAAGTGATCGCCCGCTACTCACTCAAGCCAGGCCTGCCTGCCGGATCTTTCCCTGCCGACCGAGGCAGGGTCACCTGAACCGAGGCATATTTATCTTTGATACGTACGCCGAAATTTGATACGTGCATGGAGAAATAGCACGTATTGATCTTGCTGATACGTGCTTTCCATCACCGGCGGAGGAACTCCTGTCATGGCCAAGAAGATCACCTTGAGCGTGCCCGAATCGCTTTACCAGAAGATCGAGAACTGGCGAGCCTCCTTCAACCTCTCGCAGATGTTTCAGGACGTGGTGACCGATGCGATCCAGCGAAAAGAGGAGCTGCAGCGGAGGATCGCAGAAGACGCAAATCTCGTCGATATCGTCAAGCGCCTGAGAAAAGAGAAGCAGGAGGCCGTCGCGAGGATCATGGACAGGGGAATGAGCGAGGGGCTCCGGTGGGCCAGGATCGCCCATTACGACGAACTCTGCTACGCCCTCGCCTGGAAGCCCGAGGAAGACCGGGATCCCCTTCAGAACAAGATGCTCGGTTCCTACTTTGCGGAATATTTCAAGAAGGAAAATCTGTCCGACTTCTTCGAGTCATCGGAAAAGGCGGTCAGGCAAAACATCGATTCCTTCATTTCCGGATGGAAGATAGGGGTCGCCGATTTCTGGAATCTAATCAAAGACAAGATTTGATCCTGGCCGCCTGGCGCTGGAGAACAGGCAGGATCAACGGAAGAGAAAGTGAGGTAGTTATGCCCGGGATATTCGAGATTCCCAAACATTTCGAGTTCATTCAGATACCGGAGTTCATCAGGAAGGGCGGCCTGTTTGTTTACCGGTTCTACAAGTGGCTTTTTCTGGCACCGTTTATCGCCGTCACCACGATTGTACTGGGCACTTCCGCATATCTCATCGCCTTGCTCGTAGACCCGAAGCTGGCGAGCCGGCTTCCCGCCGTCCTGTGGGCGAAGCTCAATGCCTGGGCGACCCCCATGTTCGCGGAGGTCATTGGCAGGGAAAACATCGACGAGAAGCAGTCCTATGTCATTGTCTGCAACCATCAGAGTCTGTATGACATTTTTCTCCTCTACGGATGGCTCGGCATCGATTTCAAATGGGTCATGAAAAAGGAGCTCCGGAAGGTTCCCTTCCTCGGTGCCGCCTGCGAGGCCATCGGCCATATCTACATCGACCGTTCCGACCCTGCGACCGCCATCGAGGCGATCAACCGGGCCAAGGAAAAGATCGTCAATGGAACGTCCGTCCTGTTCTTCCCGGAAGGAACCCGAAGCAAGACCGGCGAGATGGGCCCTTTCAAGAAAGGAGCCTTCAAAATGGCGCTCGACCTGGGCCTGCCCATTCTGCCCATCACGATCAAGGGAACCAGGGCGATTCTGCCCACAAAAAGCTTCGATGTCCGTCCGGGACTGGCGCAGATGATCATCCATCCGCCCATTTCCATCACCCCTTACTCGGAGGCGAACCTCACCCTTCTCATGGAGCGGGCGAGGCATACGATTGAGAGCGTCACGAATCAGCCGTAATCTTCCCGAATATTCAACGGATTTCCGGGAACTGCCTTCTGGAAAGCGAATCCTTCGACAACGGTATCCGGATGAACTTCTTCTCGAAAACGGAGCAAGTTCCGGGCCTGTCTCCGTTTGTAAAACATGGGGCTTGTACCCCTGCGGCTGATTGTGCGATTCAGACAGAAGCCGTCGTCCGGCGGCACAAATCATGAGTAAGGAAAGGACAGAAACATGAACAGGACCGTGTGCGTTTTCCTCAGTATTCTTTTTGCCCTCACCTGCCTGGCATCTCCGGCTGCTGCTGAGCAGAAGGACAATCCGAAGTGCCAGGACCATCCCCTATTCAACCGGATGCCGACCTACTGGATCCACAACTGCGTGGTGAACGATTTCA
>CAZXMK010000095.1:0-9804 GCA_964641935.1 uncultured Syntrophaceae bacterium | reverse complement strand
TTTCCCAGTCGCGGGTGCTCGACCCCAGGCCGTGGAGAAACACCAGGGGCTCACCTGCACCCGAGGCCTCGAAATTGACATTCAGGTCGTTCACGCGGACATGCGGCAAGGCTTTCTCCTCCTGCAATCGTTTACGTTTTAGCCCGGGGAGCGGTCTCTCCGGACGGGTCGCCGTCCTTCTTCCAGAGACGGTAAGGGTTGCGGGCGAGGTTCACGTTGAAGTAACGGGGATCCGTGGAGACTTCCCTGCCTGCCCAGGGGGGCTCAGACACCGGCTGATCCTCCCGCTCCAATTCGACCTCCGCCAGGATGAGGCCTCCGTTGTCCCCCAGAAACTCGTCGATCTCCCAGGTCAGGCCGCCGTATTGGATCCGCCGGCGCCTCTTCTCGATCCACGGCCGGGGGCAGAGCCCCTCCAGCATCTCTTCCGCGTCGGCCCGCGGGATGGGATATTCGTATTCGAGGCGGGTCAACCCCGAAAGAAGCGATTTAACGGCCAGGAAGGCCTGTTCCCCGCAGATCCGGATCCTGACGAGACAGGCGGGATCCGATTTGAGATACCCCTGGCGGTACAGGACCCCCTCATCATCCGAGCGCCACGAGTCACCGCAGACGAGGTATTTTCGCTCAATTTCACGGGCCATGGTGTGACTGCTCCATGTTCGTATTCTCCCGGGCCCGATCCTTGACGGACGGGCATGAGTGATCCATACGGGATGAACCGGTGGTGTGTCAAGGGAGGCAAATCATTTCGAACCCCGGTCCGGCAGACCGGTCCGGCGGGCTTGCAAAACCAGACCTCTCCGTTTATCATGGCGTCGCTGTTCGCTTCCCGAGGAGGTTGGTCGCGATGGACGTTCTTGCGCTGAGTCGCCTGCAGTTCGCCGCCACAGCGGGTTTTCACTTCCTGTTCGTTCCGCTGACCCTGGGATTGTCGATCCTGGTGGCCTTCATGGAAAGCCGCTGGGTCGCCACGGGAAACCCGATGTACCTGAGGATGACCCGCTTCTGGGGCAAGCTTTTCCTCATCAACTTCATCCTCGGCGTCGTGACCGGACTCACCATGGAGTTCCAGTTCGGCATGAACTGGGCGGAATACTCCCGTTTCGTCGGCGATGTCTTCGGAGTTCCGCTGGCCATCGAGGCGACGGTGGCATTCTTCCTGGAGTCGGTGTTCATCGGACTCTGGATCTTCGGCTGGAACCGCGTTTCGAAGGGCATGCACGCCTTTGCCATGTGGATGGTCGCCTTCGCCACGAACCTTTCGGCCCTCTGGATCCTTCTGGCCAACGGCTGGATGCAGCACCCGGTGGGTTACGTGATCCGGAACGGCCGGGCGGAGATGGTCGATTTCTGGGCCCTGTTGACCAACAGCTATGCATGGTGGAAGTTTTTCCACACGGTGCTCTCGGGGTACGTCGTGGCCGCATTCTTCGTCCTGGGGATCTCGGCCTGGCATCTGCTCCGGAGGAACGAAAGGCCTCTCTTCACGGCCTCCTTCCGCATGGCCGCCGTCTTCGGCCTCGTCAGCTCCCTTCTCCTGATCGGTGCAGGGGATTTCGCCGCCAAGGACGTGGCGAAGGCCCAGCCGACCAAGCTGGCCGCAATGGAATCCCACTGGGAGACCGGAAAGGCAGTGCCCTTTTACCTGCTCCTCGTTCCCGACGCGAAGAACGAACGGAACGTCGTCCAGGCCATCCCCGTTCCCGGCGTCGTCAGTTTTCTCTCCTTCGGCGATTTCCAGGCCGAGGTGAAGGGACTGAAGGATTTCCCGAAAGAGAACCGGCCGCCCGTCATGGAGGTCTTTGTCAGCTTTCGGCTGATGGTTGGTCTCGGTGGGCTCTTCGTGCTCCTGTCGGCCTTATCCCTCTATCTCGCCTGGAAGGACCGGATCGAGGCATACCCGTGGTTCCTCAAGATCCTGTTCTATGCCATCCCGCTTCCCTACATCGCGGCCCAGCTCGGTTGGGCAGTGGCGGAGGTGGGCCGCCAGCCATGGCTTGTCTATGGTGTCTACAGGACCGCCGAGGGCGTTTCCCGGAACATTTCAACGGAGCAGGTGCTCCTGTCGGTGATCGGTTTCACCCTGTTTTACGGATTCCTCGGGCTTCTGGATATTTACCTGCTGGCGAAATTCGCCCGGAAGGGGCCGGATCCCCTGCCGGTGAGGGCGGCCGGCCCGGGAGGGGCGTGATATGGAATATCAGGTGATCTGGTTCGTTTTGTGGGGCCTGTTGTGGGCGGTCTATTTCATGACCGACGGCTTCGACCTTGGCGTGGGAATCCTGCTTCCGATTCTGGGCGGTGACGACACAGAGCGCAGGGTGATGCTGCACACGATCGGTCCCGTCTGGGACGGCAACGAGGTCTGGCTCGTGACGGCGGGCGGCGCCACCTTCGCCGCCTTTCCCGGGGTCTACGCCCTGCTCTTCAGCACGCTCTACACACCCCTCCTGATCGTGCTGTTCGCCCTCATCGTTCGGGGGGTGGGACTCGAATTCCGGGGGAAAGGGACGACGGAATCCTGGAAACGGAGATGGGACACGGCGATCTCCATCAGCAGCACGCTGATTGCGTTTCTGTTCGGGATTACCTTCGGAAACCTGTTTTTCGGCCTTCCTATCGACGCCGACGGGTATCAGGGCGGGTTGACCGGGCTTCTGAACCTCTATGGAATCCTGACGGGGCTTCTTTTTCTTCTGCTCTTCTCCGTCCACGGAGCCTTGTGGCTCTCCTGGAAGACCGAAGGCACCCTGGCCGCCCGGGCGGCCGATTTTGCCGGGAAGGCGTGGGCCGCCCTGGCGGTCTTCCTGTTCCTTTTCCTGTTCTACACCGCCTCGACCACGGGGCTCGACCGCAATTTCGTCGCCTTCCCGATCCTTCTCGGATTCCCCCTGACGGCGCTGGCGGCCCTGGCGGGCATTCGCTTCTTCCTGGGGAGGGGCCGCTTCCTGGGGGCATTTCTCGCCTCCTGCGCCGCCGTTCTCCTGACGGTGGCAACCGGCCTCGCCGGGATGTACCCGAACCTGGTATCATCCAGGCTCGATCCGGCTTTCAGCGCTACTGTCTTCAACGCCTCCTCCAGCCCTTACACGCTGAAGATCATGACCGTCGTGGCGCTGATGTTCGTTCCAATCGTCATTGCCTACCAGATCTGGGTCTACCGTGTTTTCCGCCACAGGGTAAGCGCCTCGGAGCTGGCAAAGGATGAAGACGGGTACTGATCGAGATGGGGAGGGTATGAAAAAGAGATAAAAAAAGGGCGGATGGAAAAGGAGGGAACCTGAAAACCATCCGCCCATATTAAACTGGGAGGTACCCGGTAACCTATGCCTCCCAGAATCGATTTAGGGGGTCGGTGGGTGGAAAGGAGGGAACAGAAACCACCCACCGATTAAAAACAATCATCACACTCGGCAGTCGCGTCAAAACGTCTCTGGAAGAAAAAAACGGATACTCTGCTCTTCCGGAACAACTCCTTTCTTTTCCTCACGCTGTTCGTTTTTCTTACCGCTGAACGCCCCGCCTTCCGCAGACAGGAAAAATTCTTCTTCTGTTAACCCTTGACCGTTACCCTGAATGACCGAAGAAACCGAATCGAGGTCCGAACTCTTGCGCTTCTCTTTGTCCGTTGAACTCTTTTGCATTCGTTGCCGGATTCTTGTTTTCTTTTATCTCCCAGTGGTGCTCGGGTTTGTTTGGTAATCCTTATCGCAAATTCAATGCCAGAACGGGAATATTCAGAAGGAGAAAGGGTGTAGATCTCATAACATATAGAAAATGCACGTGTAATATTTAAGGATGGGATTGTGTGAAAGGGGATTGGTGGCAGGGAAGCAGATGCTGGAGCACAGGCCCGGGGAAAAATCGTGCGGACAGCGCACGCATTTTTCTGTGATATTGCTTAGTCATTTGATAATAAAAGAAATTTACTTCATGTGCGGAATGTGAACGGATGTGCGGGATTCGCACGTTTACTGAGGAGGTTTATTCTGACCGAGGAGTTTCTTCTCCTCGCGTATGAATTTGTATCTTGATATTCCAAGTAATTTAGACGCTTTTGCTTTGTTTCCTCCGCATCGGTCCAAGGCTTGTGCAATGATTTTCCCCTTGATGTCATGGGCGATCTTTTCAACGACCTCGTCATAGTTGATCCCGCCCTGGGAGATCTCAGAGAAAAAATTCTCCAGGGAGATCTTTTGCATTCCCGTAGGTGATACGGATTTCATTTCCATGGGCAGGTCAGACACGGTAATGAAAGGCCCGATCGTCTGCAGGATCATCACCCGCTCGATGATGTTCCTGAGTTCCCGGACGTTGCCGGGCCAGGGATAATTCAGGAGAACATCCTGGGCTTCCTTGGTGAATCCACGGACGTTCTTTCGGAATTTTCGATTGAACTCGTCCACGTAATACCGGGCCAGAAGCAGGATGTCCGCCTTCCGCTCGCGAAGGGGGGGCAGCGCGATCGGGACGACGCTGATCCGGTAAAAGAGATCTTCGCGGAACTCGCCGTCAGCCACCATTTTCGTGAGGTCCCTGTTGGTGGCGAAAACGAACCGGACATCAATGGGGATGTTTTCCGTCCCGCCCAGACGGCGGATATGCCTGTCTTCCAGCATGCGGAGGAACTTCGCCTGCAGGGGAAAACTCATGTCGCCGATTTCGTCCAGGAGCATTGTTCCTCCCTGGGCCGATTCGAGGAGGCCGATCTTCCGCTTTTTGGCATCCGTGAAGGCACCTGCCTCGTAACCGAAGAGTTCGCTTTCCAGGAGGGGGCCGGGAATGGCGGCGCAATTGACATCGACGAAGGGTTTCCCCTTGCGGTTGCTCTGGCGGTGAATCGCCCGTGCAATCAACTCCTTTCCCGTGCCGCTCTCTCCACGAACCAGGATGTTCGTATCGTGCCGTGCGATGTCCTCGATCATGTGGAAGATGTCGATCATCTGTTCCGACTTGCCAAGGATGTTGTGGTATCCGAGCAGAATCTCCTGGTTTTCGCGGAGTTTCTCCACCTCCGACTTGAGGGTTTTCGCCTCCAGGGAAAGAATGGAGTGCATGATGGCGTTGTCGTAGGTCGTGGCGGCGTTCTTTACGAGAATGTCCAGAAGGTTCATGTGGTCCGGTGAGAATCCCCCGGCTTTTTTCGCCAGGTACAGGGCGCCGCGGAACTTGTCCCGGATGTTGAAAGGAACGGCGATCTCCGACGGACAGTCCTCGTAGAGCGGCATAACGTCCTGTCCGGCCGGATCGGTGGACACCAGGATCGAATTGGACTCCAGTGCCCTGTGGATCAGGCCGTCGCCGATCTTCTCGTTGCAGGTCGCCTGGTCGTGGATGAAGACCGTCTCACCGTCGCTGATCAGGCAACGTTCCTTCACCACGTCCAGGAAATAGACGAGGACCTTTTCCGCCGCGGCGATGCGGAGAGCGTTCACGATCATGATGTCCATGATCCGGTGGTCCAGCGTGTAGCTCTCGTTCATCTCGGTAACGGCCTGCTCCAGGACCAGGAGCTGACGGATCTTCTCGGCATTGGTCTCCAGGAGCCGGGTCGCGTGAATGATGATGCTGATCTGGCTGGCGTAGGTGAGGAAAAGGCGGATCTCCTCCGCAAAGAACGTGACATGCTCGCGGCTGAACCCGGCAAGAATCCCGATGACCTCCTGGTCGATCTTCAGGGGGGCGATGAAGATGGACCCCTCATCCATGATCTTCGTCAGATAGCGGTCCAGGTCTGTGACGCGGTCATCGTTGGCCACGTCCTCAATGGTCATAAGCTCCCCGGACAGGGCTACCTTCACGGCCATGCAGTCGTCCTTCTTGATGTCCAGGGGGGCGGAGAAGACACGGTTGCGCTCCTCCGGCGTGTAGTTCTTCGTCACCTTGGCTTGGAGAAACCGTTTCGTTTCGTCGAAGAGACGGATGATTCCCCGGTCGAATCCGATGGTGCCGACCACTTCGTCGAGGATCCTTTCCAGGATTTCGTCAACCCGGGAGGGGGTGGTGAGGAGCGCGCTGATGCGAAAAATGCTGGCCAGGACCTTGTCCTTGTCCAGGATAGGCTTTGACCAGCGTTCCGCGTGTGTCTTGCCTTCGGTTTTCATGGCAGCGTAATCCCGTCGTACCCTTTCAGGTATTCTTCAAGATGATGCTGAGGGCTGTGGTCAGCTTGATGGTGTCTTCGTCGGCCTTTCTCAGGCGGCTGCTGACGATCCGGGCCAGATTCAAGGCCACCCGGTATCCGAGGTCTGTATCCTCCTCGGCGAGCCGCAGGAAATCGTCCTTGCTGATTTCGTACAGCACGCAGTCCGTGAGGGCGGTGATGGTGGCCGTCCTTTTCTGCTTCTCCAGGAGGGCGATTTCCCCAAAAACGGCATGGTCCCGGGCACTCAGGCGCGTGAAGACCTTGCTCCTGTCCGTTGTGTCGTCCTCGTCCATGCCTGGAAGAACGAGGCTCTTCACCACTTCGACCGTCCCGTCGAGGATGATGTAAAGAGAATCTCCTTCATCGCCTTCCCGCATGATGGTTTCCCCATTGCGGTAAGTCACGCGCCTGGAGATGTTAATGAGCTCGCGGATCTGTTCCGCTGTCAAATCGCGGAAGAGTTCCGGTTCCTGCAGGAAAGAGATGCTCTCATTGTTCATGGCCGGCTTTCCCTCGGTTCGATTTCGCCGCGGCTCAACTGTGCCGGGGTTTGTTCCGGGACAGGATTACGGCATGGTCGTTTGGGGCGATCGGATAACCGCCGTCCGGGTTGATGCTGAGTTTCGCCTCGTCCTGCTCGTAGAGGAAGTCCTTTTTCGACTCCCGGATTTTATCTCTGATGAAGCTTTCGATGACGGAGGTATTGTCGGAGAGCAAGTCTTCCAGCCTCACGGCGGCCTTGTCCCGGACGATTCCCAGGAGGATCGCGCTATGGTTGTCCCTGAAGTAATCGACCAGTTCACGATATGGTTTCCCGACGAAGGACCGGGGGATATCGACACGCCAGAGCTTGTTCGTTTCTCCCAGGGCCATCAGGTTTGAAAAGATCCTGGGAAGTCCCGGTGAGTCGACGGCGCTGGCCATCAGCGCGCCGATGTGCTCTCCCCGGACGATGATTTCATCGACATGAGCCCTTTTCAGGCTGGCCTTGTTCTCGCCGTTGAGGAGTTCGGCGATGATCCGGATCCTGGGATTGATGGAACGGATGGTCATGGCCGTCAGTGTCGTCCGCTCGTCCACCCGGTCCCGGGGATGGCCTCCCGACAGGTCCGCCATGAGGATCGCAAAAGCGGCCTCGGAAATGTTGGCTCGCATCAGAACTTCTTCCTGGACGAAATTGCCCCGGATGAACTTCAGGTTGTGGTATTTCAGGCGCAGGGGATCCAGATCGTCGGGGGACAGTTCGTTGATCAGGACCAGCGGCTTGTCTCCCGCAAGTCCCTGCCGGATCAGGCCGTTCAGCAGTTCCTCCGTATGCTGGTTCCATCCGCACAGGACGATATGGTCCTTTTCCTTGAACGTATCCAATCCCTTTCCCTCCTTGATCTTCCGCTCGACGAACAGAGACGCGATGGTGGCCGTGAACACGGACATCAGGCCCACCCCCGACAGGATGACGAGGATTCCCACCAGTCGGCCCCCGACGGAAACGGGATACTTGTCGCCGTACCCGACGGTGCCCATCGTGACAATGGACCACCAGACCGCGTCCCAGACCGAGGTGATGTTCGCCTCCTGCCGGAGATGCTCGAAGTAGTGGACCGCCAGGGCGGAGAGGACGACGACGCTCAAGGTGAGCAGTGCGACCTGGACGGCGGGAAGGCTGTACAGGCGGTGGAGTTTCTTTCCCAGCGCTTTCATTGTGGCAGTGGTCCTCCGGAGCGGCCGTGCACCCGGTTACGATCCGCTTCTGCCGAACTCGAGAAAATGCATGGAGAAAGTTGCCCGGCCCTGTGTGGCGGAACGGAGATCGGTTGAATATCCGAACATGGCCCGCAGGGGTACTTTCGCCCGGATTTCACTGATGGGCCCCCGCGGTGTGATGGCCTGAACTTCACCTTTCCGGGAATGGATGTCGCCGATCACCTCGCCCATGAATTCCGAGGGGGACAGGATGTCGACCAGCATGACCGGCTCCAGGAGCGCCGGATCCGCCTGGGTAAATCCTTCGCGGAACGCCGTGGAGGCGGCGATCTTGTAGCCGAGCGGGGAGGACTCGCTGTCCCGATAGGCTCCTCCCAGGAGGGTGACCCGGACATCGATGACCGGGTAGCCGGCCACGGTTCCGCTGAACATGGCTTCCCGGATCCCATCGATAAGCGACGGGTGGAACTCTTCCGGCACCTGGGCGGGATCGATCCGGTTTATGATGTCGTTGCCCTTGCCCCGCTCCAGGGGTTCCAGGCGGAGCCGAACCGATCCATAATGGCGCCGGTCCCCCAATTCCTTCTCGAACACGCCGTCCAGCTCCAGGCTCTTCTGAATGGTTTCCCGGTAGACGACCCGGGGCTTGCCCACGTTGACATGGGCGTTGAACTCCCGGGTCAGGCGGTCGATGATGATCTCCAGGTGCAACTCTCCCATGCCCGAGATCACGGTCTGGGCCGTCTCTTCGTCGTACTTCACCCGCAGGGTGGGGTCCTCGTCCGCGAATTTGGCCAGGGCCACGGACAGCCGCTCCTGGTCCGCCGGGGTTTTCGCCTCGATCGCCTGGCTGATGACCGGTTCATAGACGTCCATCGGCTCCAGGAGGATCGGATGCCCCTCGTCGCAGATGGTATCCCCGGTCGCGGTTTCCTTGAGTCCCACGACGGCGATGATGTCGCCCGCCTGGGCCGTCTCGAGGCGCTCCCGCTTGTTGGCGTGCATCTTCAGCAGGCGGGCGATCTTTTCCTTCCTTCCCTTGCCGGCGTTGTAGATCTCGCCGCCGGCCTTGATCTGGCCGGAGTAGATGCGGAGATAGGTGAGTTTACGCCCCTCGTCCAGCTGGACCTTGAAGGCCAGGGCGCACAGCGGTTCCGAGGCGCTGCTGGGGCGCACCTCTTCTTCCCGGGTCACAGGATGATGGCCCCGCACGGGGGGAACGTCCACGGGGGAGGGAAGATACTGGACCACCGCGTCAAGCAGCGGTTGGATGCCCTTGTTCCTGAGGGCGGCACCGCACATCACCGGCACGGCTTTCAGCGAGAGCGTCGCCTGGCGTACGGCGGACCGGATTTCCTCCTCGCCGATTTCCTCGCCGGCCAGGTATTTCTCCGCGATGCCGTCATCCAGGTCGGCCAGGATCTCGATCATCCGGTCCCGGTGCTCCTGCATGGCCCCGGCGAATTCGTCGGGGACGTCCTGGATGGTGAAGCTCTGGCCCTGGGTGCTGTTGTCCCAGGTGACGAACCGGCGGCGGATCAAATCGACGATGCCCTGGAATCCGTCTTCCCGTCCGGCGGGAATCTGGATCGGCAGGGGGAGGGAGTGGAAGCGTTCCCGCATCATGTCCATGGTGCGGAAATAGTCGGCACCGACGCGGTCCATCTTGTTGACGAAGGCGATCTTCGGAACGCCGTACTTGTCAGCCTGGTGCCATACCGTTTCCGACTGGGGTTCGACGCCGCCGACAGCGTCAAAGACCACGGCGGCCCCGTCGAGAACCCGCAGGGACCGCTCCACCTCGATGGTGAAATCCACGTGGCCCGGCGTGTCGATGATGTGGATCTCGTGGTTTTCCCAGGTGCAGGTCGTGACCGCCGCGGTGATGGTGATTCCCCGCTCCTGCTCCTGGGGCATCCAGTCCATGACGGCCTCCCCGTCGTGAACCTCGC
>CAZXMK010000094.1:0-9814 GCA_964641935.1 uncultured Syntrophaceae bacterium | reverse complement strand
TGAGGGGCGTCCGGGCCTCGTCGATGAGGATGCTGTCCACCTCGTCGACGATGGCGTAGTGGAAGTCCCTCTGGACGTAATCGTCCAGGGTGAACTTCATGTTGTCCCGGAGATAGTCGAAGCCGAACTCGTTGTTCGTTCCGTAGGTGATATCCGACAGGTAGGCTTTTCTCCGCTCCGCGTCGTCCATGCCGTGGACGATGACGCCCACGCTCAGGCCGAGAAAGTTGTAAATGGGCCCCATCCACGAAGCGTCGCGGCGGGCCAGGTAGTCGTTCACCGTAACCAGGTGGGCGCCCCGGCCCTTCAGGGCGTTCAGGTACATCGGCATGGTCGCCGCCAGGGTCTTCCCCTCGCCCGTCTTCATCTCGGCGATCTTTCCCTCGTGCAGGACGATGCCGCCCATCACCTGCACGTCGAAGGGGCGCATCAGGAGGGTCCGCCGAGACACCTCCCGCACGACGGCGAAGGTCTCCGGGAGGATGTCGTCCAGGGTGTCTCCGTTTTCCAGCTTCTCCTTGAAATACGGGGTTTTCGCCTGGAGTTCGGCGTCGCTCAAGGCCAGCATCGCCGGCTCCAGATCGTTGATTTCATCGAGAAGAAAGGAAAGGCGCTTCAGGTCGCGGTCGTTCTTGCTGCCCACGATTTTCTTCAGAATGGCTTCAAACATGGTCGATATCCAATAAAAAAACCGGTGTCGCACCGGTGTGTCGGACGGTAGGCGCCGAGGAAGAGACGGGAGGAAACCCTCTCTATCGGCGCAGATAACCCCTTGGATTGACGGCAACTCCGCTGAAATAGACCGAGTAGTGAAGATGGGAACCGGTGCTGCGGCCGGTATTCCCGACATACCCGACGATCTCCCCCCTCCTCACGATCGCCCCCTTCCGGACGGCGATCCGGGACAGGTGCCCGTAGAGTGTGGAAAGCCCCCGGCCGTGATCTACCCTGACCACGTTTCCATACCCGCTCTGCATGGATGCATCCAGGACGACCCCGTCGGCGGGCGCGCGGACCGGCGTTCCGTGCTTTGTGGCAATATCGATACCCTCGTGAAACTCTCGGCCCCCACCGTAGGGAGAGGAGCGGGTGCCGAACTCGGAGGTCACCAGCCCCCTGACCGGCCAGAGGGACGGCGTCGCCGCGATGACCGACCGCTGGCGGTTCAGGAACTGCAGGATCTGGACAAAACTCTTCTCCTGGGCGGCCGCCTCCTGCTCCAGCCGGTCGACGCCCTGGACGACCTGCTTCAGGATGGCCTGCCGGTCTTCATCCAGGCGCGACGGGACCGGACTCTCGTCCGGCACGGCGCCCCCGATGCCCAGAATCACCTGCTTGTCGCGGTTGCCCTCGATGTTGGCGGCAATGCGGATCTTCCGGTCGAACTCGTTCAGTTCGTTAATCCTGGTGCTGTACCGCTCCAGGCGCCCGGCGAGTTCGACGATCTGCTTCTCCTGGTTGCCCGTGACCGCCCGGAGGCGCGCCAACTCGGCGGCGTCCCGGCGGACGGAAATGTAATCATAGGCAAAATAGAGTGAAGAGAGAACGACGACGGACAGGACTGCGGCCAGCCCCTTCAGGAGCGATCCGGGAATCCCGAAGGTATGGACGGGACCGTCCTTTCGGGGAATGATCAAGAGCGTAAAGCCGCGTTTCGCCATCCTGACTCCCTGCTGTTTTGCGTTTCCTCTCAGTGCCGCCCGGGGGGGGCACATGAACACGCCTCTATCGGGTCGGATGTGGACGAATCACCGGGGCGCGAGCGGAATGAGACTGGAACCGTTGGATACCGGGATTGAAAAAAGGCACGAAACAGTACCACGCATGCCGGGAAAGTCAAGACGGAAATCCCGAATCCGTTCGTTTCTCCTTTTCTGTCAACCTGTTACGGTCCGACAGACGGCGATCGGAGCCGGCGCCTCCCTATTCCTTCCGGACCGTCATGAGGGGATCCCCCACCTCGACCTTGTCCCCGGGTGACACCCGGATCTCCACGACCTGCCCCTTCAGGTCGGAGGCCACGTTGTTGAGCATCTTCATGGCCTCCAGAATAATCAGGACCTGCCCCGGCTCCACCTGGGCGCCTTCCGTCACGGGAATCTCGTTGACCGTTCCGCTGATATGGGAACGGATGTCGCCCTTCTTGGCCAGTTCACCGATCTCCTTGGCCGACAGGGCCATCTTCTTCTTCGCCTGCCCGGTCGTCTCTTCCTCCAGTACGGTGAGGATGGGCTCGGTGTGGTGGTCGATGACCATGTAGGTCACCATGTCGCCCCCCTTTGTCTTTCGCTGCGGCCCGATCTCGATGGTGTGGAGCCGGCCGAAGGCATCGGGGAAATCGAACTTCTCACCCTGGGAGAAGCCTCCCCGGTTAAACCAGATCTTGGGCGACAGGACCCAGGTCTTTCCAAATTTCGTCTCGAACTTGAGGAAATTGACGGCGTCGTTCGGGTGCTGCAGGTAGAGAACCAGTTCGTCTTCCGTGGCATGGCGTCCCAGGCGTTTCTCCAGGACCTTCTTTTCCACGTCGAGGTCGACGTCCTCGATGCGCTGGTAACAGGTGTCGCATTCCCGGATCTCTTTCCAGTCCGGCCCGAAGACGGCCCGGTAGATATCGTCGGAGGGCCAGTAGAACGGGAGGTCGCCGTATCTCCCCAGCATCAGGCTCTTCAGGTCGTCGTTGGCGTCCTTGTAACGGGCGCCCTTCAGGACGTTGTTCACCGCTGTGGTCCAGAGGATCTGCGAGCCCGGGGTAACGCTCCACCAGTTCCCCAGCTCGGTCTGGACGCGGGGAAGCTCATGCTGGAGAATCTCCGGCATCCGGTGGAGAAACCCGCCCTTGACCGCCTGCTCGAAGCTCGATCCCGTGGCCCCGCCGGGAAGCTTGTGGACCTGGACGGAGGGATCGAACCCCAGGAACTGGGACTCGAGGTCCTTGTAATACTCCCGCTCCGGACGCAGCATGCTGGAGGTGTCGAGAACGGACTGCTTGTCGATGGCCATGGCCCGGAGTCCGTACTCTTCCAGGGTCTCGATGACCGTGAGCAGCGGCGGAGGCCCGTAGAACCCGGTGAAGGCATGGTCCGCCGCGTCGGCGATCTTCGCCCCGTTGCGCACCGCCTCGACGATCCGGCCGATGTCGTTGCCGTCGGTGTTGTGGCCGTGGTAGTGGATGATGAGATCCGGGTACTTCTGGAGGATGGCCCGCACCAGGTCCCCGATGCGCTTGGCCGTTCCGAGGCCGCCGTGGTTCTTGATGCACAGGAGGATGTCCGGACCCGTCACCTCGAGGATCTCCCCCACCTTTCCCACGTAATACTCATCGGTGTGCTCGGGCCCCGTGGAGAAGCAGATGGACGGCTCCAGGATGCAGCCCGCTGCTTTCACCTCCTCGAAGACCGCCCGCATGTTTGGGATGTAGTTGAGGAAGTCGAACACCCGCCACACGTGGACGTACGGGGCGAAGGTGCGCACCGTCAGGCGGACCACGTTTTCCGGGTAGGGACGGTAGCCGAAGAGGTTGATTCCCCGGCAGAGCGTCTGGAACATGGTGTCGGGCATGTGCTCGCTCAGCACCTGGAGCTTCTCCAGGGGGTTGATCTGCTTGCGCAGCATGTCCACGTGGACTGAGGCCCCGCCGGTGATCTCCAGGGAGAAGTAGCCCGCATCGTTGCGCGGACGGGCCACGAGAAGCTGGGTGTGGGGCATGATCCGGTTCTTGAAGTCGGACTGTGACTGGTCCCTCTCCGTATTGGTCAGATAGTACCCGTCGGCCTGCCGGATCTTGTCCAGCACGAACCGGACTCCGTGCTCCCGCAGGTCTTTCGGGGTGATCCGTTCGTCGAGCAGGTTCTGGGATATATTCTTCAGCATGGGTCCTCCCTGTCTCCCTTTCCGTCAGGCCGGCCACTGCGGTTTCCCGCCGCCGGCTCGGGGAGACTCAGTATGCATAAGGGTAGATCTTGCGGGCGTGGATCTCCGCGATCAGCTCCGCCAGTTTCGCCACCTCGCGCTCCGGCTCGGGGTAATCGAAGACCACGGGATGCGTCTCGAGGTAACTCGTATCGAACTTGCCCGCCTGGAAATCCGGCTCGTCGCAGATGGACAGGTAGAAGGGAATCGTGGTCTTGGGACCCACAATGAGGAACCCCTGGAGGGCCCTTTTCAGCCGCTGGATGGCCTGCTCCCAGCTCAGCCCCCGGACGGTCATCTTGACCATCATCGAGTCGTACTCCGTGGGGATCTTGAATCCCTGGTAGACAACGCCGTCCAGCCGGACGCCGGGGCCTCCGGAGGACTGGTAGACCTCCAGCCTTTTGCCTCCCTCGGGCATGAAATTGTTTTTCGGGTCTTCCGCGTTGATCCGGACCTGGATGGCCTTGCCCCGGAGCAGCCCCAACTCCTGGGGAATGCTCAGGACATGGCCCTCGGCGATGCGGATCTGTTCCCGGACGATGTCCACCCCGGAGAGCTCTTCCGTCACGGTGTGCTCCACCTGGAGCCGGGTGTTCATCTCCATGAACCAGAATTCGTTCGTTTTCGAGTCGACGAGAAACTCCACCGTGCCGGCGTTGACGTATCCGGACTCCCGGGCGAACCGGATGGCGCAGTCGCACATCGCCTCCAGAACGTCCGGCGGCAGGTCCGCCGGGGCGATCTCCAGAAGCTTCTGGTGGCGCCGCTGGATCGAGCAGTCCCTCGTTCCGAGGTGGATCACGTTGCCGTGCTTATCAGCCAGGATCTGCACCTCCACGTGACGCGGCGCCTCGATGCACTTCTCCACGTAAATGTTCTCGTCGTTGAAGGCCGCCAGGGTCTCCGCCCGGGCCTGTGGAATCTGCTTGAGGAGGTCGGCCTCGTCGACAACTTTCCTGATGCCCCGGCCGCCGCCGCCGGCGGATGCCTTGAGCATCAGGGGATATCCGTGCATCCGCCCGAAATCGACGGCCTCCCGGACGCCCGCCTCTCCGCGGAGCAGATCCTTCGTCCCGGGAACGCAGGGGATCCCCGCCTTCAGGGCGATCTGGCGGGCCACCACCTTGTTCCCCAGGTTGCTGATGACCCCCGGGGGGGGACCGATGAAGATGACGCCAGCCTTGTCGCAGGCGGCCGAGAAATCGGGATTCTCCGCCAGGAAGCCGTAACCTGGATGGATCGCATCGGCACCGCTCTTGTGGGCCGCCCAGATGATCTTGTCGATGTCCAGGTAGTCCTTCCGGGGCCCGTCGCCGATCATGATGGCCTCTTCAGCCAGCCGGATATAGTAGGCATCGCTGTCGGGACTCTCATAAACAACGACGACATCCAGGGACAGCTCCTTGGCCGTCCTCAGGATCCGGAGGGCGATCTCTCCCCGGTTCGCAATCATCACTCGCTTGATCTGCTGCACAGTCACTTTCATATTCCGCCTTTCCGAAGAAAGCCCCTTTCCCCTTTTCTGTTCCCTTGCAACGGATAGATACTACGACATTTGGATAAACGCGGAGAGATCTGGACCCGCTGATTATGGAGCGTGACCTTATACTCAGGAACGATTTATATGTCAAGAGGGATATCATCCCGATATTCCCATTGAAAATGCTTGCATTCCCTTCCACGGTCCCATAAGATACGGGACTTGAGAGGTGGATATGCCGGCAACCAAGCACATGCTGCGGGGCGCCGTCCTGGCTCTGGCCCTGCTCCTGATCCTGCCTGCCCTGCCGGGCGACGTCGCGGCGGACATATACAAGTACGAGGACGAGACGGGGGTCATCCACCTGACGAACGTCCCCACCGACGTGACCAAAAAATACACGCTGATCATGAGGGAGCCGCGGGTCATCTTCAACCGCAAGATCGCCCGGGACATCAACAAGTTCGATCCGCTCATCACGAAGTCGGCACAGAAGCACGGAATGGACCCGGCGCTCATCAAGGCGGTCATCAAAGCCGAGTCGAACTTCAACCACAAGGCAGTCTCGCCGAAGGGCGCCCAGGGGCTCATGCAGCTCATGCCGACCACGGCATCGTCCCTCCAGGTGGATGATTCCTTCCACCCGGAGAAGAACATCGACGGCGGGGTCCGCTATCTTCGCTACCTGATCCGGCTCTTCAACGGCGACCTCCGGCTGGCGCTGGCGGCGTACAACGCCGGTGAAAAGGCGGTCATGCGCTACGGCGGCATTCCACCCTACCGGGAGACCCAGGACTACGTCCAGCGCGTCCTGTCCTATCTGAACGGCTACCGAGGCAAGTAGTCTCCTTCCCTGTGATCCGTTACCCTCAAGGATGTTCATCCGGCAGGACCGCCAGGTAAGGCCGCAGCGCCTCCAGCCGCTTTTTTTTGATTCCCCGGACGTCCATCAGTTCCTCCAGGCGGCGGATGCGGCCCCTCTTCTCCCGCAACCGGACGATCTTCTCCGCCGTCTTCGGACCGATGCCCGGAGCCAGTGCCAACTCCCAGTCTTTTGATCGGTTCACGTCGATGGGCAGTCCCAGGGCGAGGCGGCGCGCTGCATCCAGGGGACCGAACCGCGGCGTTTCGCCGGCTCCCGGGCCACTCCACCGGACGGACGTGCCGGTTGCCAAAACCCTTTCCGGGCATGAACCGCGCCGCCAGGCATCCGCCGGAAGGCCGATCCGCTCCCCGAACGCCCTGCGGGTGGTTCCCGGCTTCAGGAAGTACACGCCGTCCGCCATCGATCCGCCTTCGAGAACGACGGCGACGGAACCGGAGCGCTCGTCCGTGTTGTATGCCGTTCGCAGGCCCTGTGCAGGGGGGATGAAATGGAAAACGAGAATGACTGCCACGGCGATCAGGAAGAGCGCCGCCGCGCCGTCGCGCTGGCTGTCCGTAAAGGGGATCTCGCACCATTTCCGGAGCATCCGCTGGACGCGCATGGGTTCCGGGAACGGCTGTGATGTCGGGAGGGGAATCACAGCCTCCCGGAGCCGGAAAAAACCGGCCCCGGGAGGCGATTCAACATTCTATCTCCGGCCCGGCTTATACGGATCGAAGCCAGATCGGGGCAAAAACGAGGTCCGAGGAGCGAGACGTACTTTCTTCACGTACGTCGCAGTGCAGAGAACCGGTCGCTTTGCCGGCGCTTTTTTCCACTCCGGGCGGCTCCGCAAAATGCCCGCAGGCAAGGCGCGCAAATCACGAGGAGGGAGGCGTACACCTTCGTACGCTGCACCAACAAGATCCCGATCGCCGGCGACCCTTCAAAACGGCCGCAGGCGAGGCGTGCGAGGTCCGAGGAGTGAGACGTACTTTTCACGTACGTCGCAGTACAAAGAATCGGTCGCTTTGCCGCCGCTTTTCCACCCCGGCTGGCTCCGCAAAATGCCCGCAGGCAAGGAGCGCAAATCGCGAGGAGGGAGGCGTACTCCCTCGTACGCCGCACCGACGAGAGATGCCGCGCAACGCAGCATCCGGGCATTTTCCGGTGCCAGCCCTAGGAGCGCTGCTCCAACTGGAAAGCCTCATGCAACGCCATCACGGCCAGTTCGGTGTATTTCGAGTGCACCACGCAGGAGATCTTGATCTCCGAGGTACTGATCATCTCGATGTTGATGCCTTCGCGGGCCAGGGTGGCGAACATTTTCGCGGCGACGCCGGAGTGGCTGATCATGCCGACGCCGACGATGGAGATCTTTGAGACGCTCTCGTCCACTTCCACGCGCTCCGAGCCGACGTCGCGGGCCGCCTTCTCGACGATGTCCCGGGCCGTTTTCACTTCCTTGCGGGAAACGGTGAAACTCAGGTCCGTGAATCCCTCGACGCTGGCGTTCTGGATGATCATGTCCACGACGATATTCTTGTCCGCCAGGGGCGTGAAGAGCTTGGCCGCAACGCCCGGCCGGTCGGGCACGCGAACCACGGTGATCTTGGCCTGATCCCGGTCGTACGTGACCCCGGAGACCACTTCCTTTTCCATGTCCTTGTCCTCCTTCGTCACCAGGGTTCCCCCCTCGTCCGTGAATGTAGATTTCACGTACACGGGAACGTTGAATTTCTTCGCCATCTCCACGGACCGGGGCTGCAGGACCTTGGCGCCCGCCCGGGCCATCTCCAGCATCTCGTCGTAGGAGATCTTGCTGAGCCGCCTGGCCTGGGGACAGATGTTCGGATCGGTCGTATAGACGCCGTCCACATCCGTGTAAATATCGCAGACGTCCGCGCGGAGGGCCGCCGCCAGGGCCACGGCGCTGGTGTCCGAGCCGCCCCGTCCGAGGGTCGTGATGTTCCCCTCGTCGTCGACGCCCTGGAAGCCGGCAACGACACAGATCGTCCCCTGCCGGAGCTCGTCCTTCAGGACCTTCTGGTCGATCTCGACGATCCGGGCCTTCTTGTAGGCCTGGTCCGTGTGAACCTTCACCTGCGACCCCAGGAAGGACTTGGCGCGATACCCCAGGCGGTTCAGGACCATCGCCAGGAGCGTTACGGTCACCTGCTCGCCCGTGGAGATCAGGGAGTCATACTCCCGGGGATCCGGGTCGTCCGCCGCTTTCTGGGCCAGCGCGATCAGCCGGTCCGTTTCACCGGCCATGGCCGACAACACGACGACAACCTCGTTCCCCGCCTCTTTCGTCCGGATCACCTTCCGGGCCACATTTTCAATCTTTTCCAGGTCGGCCACCGAGGTGCCGCCGTATTTATGAACGATCAGCCCCATACCCTAAAACGCCCTCCGGCATTCCGTTTGATGCCCCCTCAGGGGTGCGGTTACATAGTCCAACAAGTTCATTTTTGCAAGGGATTTCATCTCGTGCGGCGATCTCGATCCGCCGCGTCGCGTCGTCCACGTAGGAGAGGAAAATCCAGAGCGCTCCCTCCGGGACGGCCTCGCGGATCTTCTCGGCCCACTCGATGACGACCACCCCCCTCCCCTCGGAAAACTCATCGAAACCGAGGTCGTACAGGTCGGCCCGGCCGGCCAGGCGATAGACATCGACGTGGTAAAGGGTCAGGCGCCCCGGATATTCGTTCACCAACGTAAAGGTGGGGCTGGTGATGCGGTAATCCGCGGATATGTCCAGGCCCTCGGCGATTCCCTGGGTCAGGCAGGTCTTGCCGGTCCCCAATTCCCCCACCAGGGCAACCACGTCGCCGGCTTTCAGGATCCCGCCGAGCACCCGTCCCAGGGCCCGGGTCACACCGGCGCTCTTCGTTTCCAGGATCAGCGTTTCATTCCCGGACATGGCGCTTTCTCTCCGTCTTTTTTTTCACTCCCGTTTCCAGGACCACCACGGCCGCCGCGTGCTCCCCCGTGTGGGTCAGGCTCAGGTGAACCGCTGTAACGTTCCGCTCGCTCAGCATGGAGGCGGCCTTCCCGTGCAGCACGAGGACCGGCTTGCCGCGCCGGTCCCGGGAAACTTCGATCTCCCGCAGGTGTACGCCCATCCCCAGGCCAATCCCCAGGCTCTTCAGGAAGGACTCCTTGGCGGCGAAACGGGCCGCATAGTGGATGGCCGGGCGGGCCTTGCGGCTGCAGTAGGCGATCTCCCCGGCGGCGAAGAACCGGCCGGTGAAGCGGTCGCCCCACTTCCCGAGAAGCCGGTCGATCCGCCGGACCTCCACCAGGTCGATGCCCATCCCCGCGATCACGTCGCCCCCTCCGGCGCCTCCGCTTCACCTCCCCGGCGGACCGCATCGGCGACGGCGGCGACCTTCTTCATGGCTTTCACATCATGGACCCGGATCATGGCAGCCCCGTTCATGATGGCCGCCGTGACGGCGGCGGCGGTTCCCGGGATCCGATCCGACGGGGGATCCCCTCCCGTCGCCCGGCCGATGGAGGCCTTCCGGGACACCCCCACCAGGATCGGC
>CAZXMK010000093.1:0-9875 GCA_964641935.1 uncultured Syntrophaceae bacterium | reverse complement strand
GAATGCTGGTATCCTCTCGTCTGGCAGAAGTAGTCCGCCGCGGGCTTCCCGCAGTTCTGGCCCCAGGTGAGGCACCAGTCGACGGGGATGTTGTTGATCACGGGCCTGTTGAAACGCATGCGCTGCTGTGCCTCCCCCACGGAAGGCCACAGGAGAAGCGCTGCGGCCAAGACCAGCCATACCTGTTTCCCACCCGGAATCTTCATCGTTTTCCTCCTTTCTTCCTTCTGCATGGACGCGATCCCCCGGCTCACAATGAATACAGCGGATAGAAACCCTCATCCTGTTTTGTTGCATCCGTGACCACCTGCGCGTCCGCGGGGCACCGGTGGCCCGGCGAATAGACCTTCACCGCCCGGATCTTCCCCGACTCGTCCGCCCGGAAGGAAATGGCCGGCACGAACAGGCTCGCCCGCGAAGGCACGAGGTGGATCGTGAACTCTGTGGCATCGAGATCGGAAGGCAGCTCGCACCGGTGGCGGCTGTAATCGCTGTTCTCGAATGTCTCCCGGCAGCGCGCATGAAGAGAGAGGAGCCCGCTCCTCGCATCGCCCGCCCGGGGCTGCTTACGCAGGCGAATCTCCTCCGCGACGAATTCCCGGAAATCCTTGATGATTTTCTGTCCCTGGGATTGACGGAGCTGGTAACTGCCCTCCTGCCAGCCGACGGCAATGGTCGCCGGCACCAGGATGGCCGTCGATGCGACGATGAGCGAGGAGGCGAGGAGCATTCTCCCCGAATTCGCGCCCTCCAGCCAGGGAGAGACAGCGGCGTCCCCGGGAGCGGGTCCGGCACCTTCGTCCGCCGGCACAACGGCATCTTTTTTCCGGAGCATCTTCGACCAGGAAAACAGCCTGTATGCCCGGACCAGCGCCACGGCAGCGGCCGCGAACACGCACAGGATCATGGTTTCCACGGTGGCCATGGAGATCACCACCGTGAAGGCGGCAACGATCGTGTACATCGCCCCCTCCAGGGAGCGCTTTCTTCCCTTCTCCGCCAGTCTCTTCTTCCGGATCGCGTACACGCCTCCCAGGGATGAAAAGATCATCAGGGCGATCCAGATCAGAAGCACGAGCGATGCCGTTCGGAATCCAGTCCCCGCGTTCGCCAGGGCCGGCGCGGGAATGATCGTCATTCCCGCGGCCGCCGAACATGCAAAGCGGAGGATGCGCAGGACTTTCATGCCTCCCTCCAGGTGAAGTGCCAGTCCTCCGGGGGCATGAACCGCTCCCGGGTCCAGCGGAATGCCCCGGTTGCCTCCGGGGCCATGGGGTAGTTGGAGCCGGTGATTCGGACGCCGTCCGGAACCAGCCTGTAAACGGCCCTCTCCAGGGGACGCAGCCACGACGCGGTGGTGGTCAGGATGTATGTGCCCCTCTCCCGGGGGGTTCCCTGCCGGTAGCGAAGATGAAGGGTCACCTCCCCGCTCCCCGGGAAGGCAATGGAAAAGCGGTGCCTGCCAAGGGATTGCGAAACGGGGATCCATCTTCTTTCCGGGGTCTGCTGGACCAGTTCGACCCCGGCCGGCGGCGAGTGGGCCTCGTCCTCCGGAAAGGGGAGGACATATCCCTGGATCACCGGGAAGGGGAACGGATTGCGGTATTGGTAGAAGGCGTCGACGAGGATATGGCGGGGCTGGACGGTCACCCGGATCTCCTCGGCGGTGAAGCGGACCGCAGGGATTGCGCCCGTACAGAAGGCAAGCGCAACGGCACAGAGAAGAAAAGCCGACCAGGGACCGGCATAGCCTGCCAGGTGGCGGATGATCCGTGTCGGGATGCCTGCGGCCATAGCCTGCCGTCCTCCCTGTCCGCACACGGCAAGAGGAAACCACAAAGGAAGCGTTTTAACCATGACGCGGTTCGCGTCCGGAGTGGAAAAGAACGGCCGGATGGCCGTCCCGCCTCCGGGTGACCCGGCGAAGAATCCTGTATCACATCCGTCGTTCGAAGTCCGCAACGGATTCAAACGGAGGACCATCCTGGAGATCCCGGCGGAATTCGCGGCTTGCCGGCAGGGACCACGGCATCAGGGCGTACGGACGAGACGGAACCCCATGCCGTCGCCGCGGGCATCCGGATCGCCGCCCTTGAGCCGGAACGCCGCCCGGCAGTACCGGGCGCTGCTGCCCCACGAGCAGCCCCGCCGCACGCGTGCGGATCCCGAGGAAGGCCCCTCCGGGTCGGTCAGGCTTCCGGTGGGATAGTCCCCCATCCGGTCCTGCACCCACTCGAAGACGTTGCCGATCATGTCGTGGAGCCCCCAGGCGTTCGGGGCCTTCCGGCCCACCGGGTGCGTCCCCGATCTGGGGCAGGAATACTGGCGGTCCTGCCAGCCCGAGGAATCGAATCCTCCGGCGTAATCGACGCAGCTGTTCCCCTTGTACCAGGCGACGGCGTCGAGGTCGGGTGCATCGTTGCTCCCCCGGATGCGGAGCGGACCGCTGTAGATGGCGGTCTCCGTCCCCGCCCGGGCCGCGTACTCCCACTGGGCCTCCGTCGGCAGGCGGTACCGGTCCGTTCCCTCCCGCTGGTTCAGCCTGCGGATGAAGTCCTGTACCTCGTTCCAGGAAACCTGCTCCACCGGGCAGTCGTCGCCGCAGTTCCGGAAGTAGGAAGGGTTGTTCCCCATGACCCGCTTCCACTGGTCCTGGGTAACCTCCGTCGCTTGCATGTAGAAGGCCCTGCTGATGGTGACCCGGTGCGGCGTCTCGTCGGGGAACCGGCCCGATTCACCTTTCGGCGACCCCATGGTGAACGTCCCGGCGGGGATGAGGACAAACACGGCCCCCAGGGCGGGGCTTCTAAAAGTCCGTTCGCCCAAGGGCGCTCCGGCGGCGGAGACCGGCTGCTCTGAAAACCTCCGCACAGGCTCGGCGGCGGCCCCGGCCCGGCCCGGCGTGAAATAGAAGTCCCCCTGGAGGGAGGACAGCTCCCAGGGAATCTGCCGGTCCCCGGTTTCCCGGCTCAGGCGCTGCCGCACCCGCTTGAAGACCTGCTCGATGGGAAGCCCCGGCTCCCGGATCGACTCCAGGAGCGCCGACGTGTAGGGGCTGTTCCGGCCCTCCCCGTCGGCGGCCGTCTTGCCGGGGGACGTGGAATAGGTGATGAAGGTGCCCTTGGGGGCGTCGGAGATGATGGCCAGCCCCCTGCCGGCGCTCCGGAGGGAGCGCCCCACCGGGTTGTCCCGGCAGGCGTCGAGGATGACGATGTTCATCGGGTTGCCCGCGTTTGCCATCTCGTCCAGGACCATCTCGACGTCGATGGCCCTGTACTTGGCGTCCGTTTCCTTCTCGATCCGGGCGTCGATGGGGATCAGGTAGTTCCGGCCGCCGATCTGGATGCCGTGGCCGGCGTAAAAGAACAGCCCGACCCCTCCACGTTTCAGGCGGTGGCCGAACGCCCGGACGGCCTCCTCCATCTCCTGCTGCCGGGCGTTCTTCTTCAGGACGACGGCGAAACCGAGGTGTTCGAGAGCGGCGGCCATGTCGGCGGCGTCGTGGACAGGATTCTTGAGCGCCCCCACTTCGTACAGGCTGTTGCCGATGACAAGGGCGATTCGCGGCTCCGCGGCCTCCAGGGACAGGGTGCCGGCGAGCAGGACGGCGACGGCTGCGACGGCTGCGAGAACGTTCCGGATCATGATTCCCTCCGCCTCGGGAAACGCGGCGTCTCCGCCGCGGCTCCATTTGCATCCCGTGATCAGGAAGATGGACCCTGCGATATGGACCGGTCCGGCCGAAACCGGTCACGCCGGGTCTTTCGCGGCCGCTTTCCGGGCCTTGTCCACCTCGTATTCCCGGAGCGAGCGCGCCATTTCCTGGATATCTCCGGGAAGGGTCGTGACGGGCCTGCCCGTGGAAAGCGCGAGCCAATAGATGTGTGCAACCTTCTCCAGAAGTTCCGCGGCGAGAAGCGCCTTGTCCATGTTCTTGCCGAGGGCGAGGATCCCGTGATTCTGCATGATGTAGGCGTTGGCGTTGTTCCCGAGCCTGCCGGCCACGTTGGCGGCCAGCTCCGCGCTGCCGGACAGGGCGTAGGGGACCACGTCGATCGTCTCGCCCAGGGTGAAGGAGACCTCGTCGAGAAGCGAGGGAATGGGGAGATTGAGGACGGCGAAGGCGCTTCCATAGACCTGGTGGGTATGGATCACAGCGTTCGCATCGGGCCGATCGCTGTAGACCGCGGCGTGCAAACCGGATTCAACGGAGGGCGCCCGGCTCCCTTCCACCACCCGGCCGGCGAAATCGACGATGCAGATGTCCTCCGGGACGATCTCATGGTAGTTCACGGAGGAAGGCGTGACCGCCATCAGATCTCCGTCGCCCGTCCTCATGGAGACATTCCCCCCGGTGCCCCGGAGGGAACCGAAGTAACCGTGGTCCGACAGCCAGAGGCACGCCTCCAGCACTTCCTTCCGGCTTTGATCGTAAAGGCCCATGGTGCACCCCTTGCGCTCCGTTCTGCGATCTTAGGATGGAAAGGAAACCCGCCGCCGCATCACGCGGCAACGCTGTCATCTTTAGCCGCCCCAAAGGCATCTTCTCAAGGGTTTTCTGCGTTGGATCGCGTTGCCCTTCCCGGAATGATCCGTATTACAGCTTTTTCATTTTCCCGCACGGACTCCCTTCATCTTTTTCTGCCAGGGTCTCTCCGGATGATCGGAACGCCCCGGACGGTCATCGGCCCGATCCGTCACGAAAAACACATGTTGCAGCGGGAGCGCCCCGCGGAAAACGACCCGTGAAACCTTCATCGGAAGCGATTCATACATTGTCATGCCAGACCCCGCTGAAAAGGCGGTTCCTGCATTCCCCGTCCCTGTTCTTCTCCCTTCTTTCCGGTGTGCTGTTCCTTGTTTCCCTTTGCGCGGCGGCAATGACCTCTGTGAGCCGGCTCTTCATGGATGCAACCGGAACCGATCTCCTGGCGGCGATCGGCAACAGCTCGAACATCGGCGAGAAAAAGCTGCTGCTGCTGACCATCCTCATGGGCTGCTGCCTCGCCGTCACCGCAGCGGTTTTTCTTTTCTTCGCCCGCAAGCCCGGCTTCATCGGGCGGACGGCCGTTCTCGCCCTGCTCGTTCCGGCGTACCTCGCCGTATACGCGTTTCTTCAATACCCCGTTCATCATTCTGCATTACTGGAACAGATCGAAGTGACAGCGGTCCCGCCAATGACGGATCCCGGCTTCTTCAACAAATCGAATCTCGCCATGGACAGGATTCGTGACGAAGACGAACTGCACCGTGCCTGCATGAAACGATTCAACCAGGCCCGGGAAACCCTGCGTGCGCGATGGGGAGTCGAAGATCCCCGGAAGCTGGAGGCCCTGTTCCTGATGAACATCGTATCCGGTCTATGGGGATTTGGAAACTCTGTTCACTACACCAGTGAGGGCTGCGTGGCGCAGAACGAGAAGAACGGTTTCCGGATCGACGCCCCAAAGGGAATCCGGGACTACCTGGAGAGCGAGATCGGGTGCTGCAGCGACTCGGCTCACGTTCTGAAGCTGCTGCTCGACCGTTCCGGAATTCCCAACCGCCGGATCGTCATTGCACACGGTCATACGATGAATGAAGCTGCCTTCTCCGACGGCTGGCTGACGCTGGATGCCACGACGAACATGGCTTTCTTCGGCGACTGGACGTCCATTCAGAAGCGGCGGGGACATGGCAGGAACTCCGTCCATGTCCTCGTCTTCCCTCATTCGAACCACGTCTCCGGATTGAACCCGTTCTACCGGCCTGCAGTCGGCCACCTGCGATTCGCCCTGCTTCTCGATGCGGTCAACAAGTCCGCCCCGTCCGTTGCTTTTCCGGACGGAGTCGATGTGGCACAGACCGCCGGGAAGGCCTGTCACATGTCAGGTGAAACCGGGGCCGGATTGCCGCCACGGGTCAGACCGGCATCATCGGGCGGTACGCCGGGGCACGAGAAGGGCAATTGGGCGATCGTGAATCCCTTCCCGGAATCCTGAGGCTCAGTCCTGCGGAAGTTCGATTTGGATGCTGTTTCCGGTGCCGGACGGCCCTGCGTCCGCACGAATGGAGCCGCCGTGCGCCTCCACCGCCATGCGGCAGAAGGTCAGCCCAAGGCCGGTGCCGCCGCGCGACATATGCTCCGCGTCGCTCACCTGCGTGAACTTCTCGAAGATGCGCTCCCGCTCTCCGGGCGGAATCCCAGGCCCGGCGTCGGTGACGCGGACACACACGTTCCGGCTTCCAGTGGAAACGGCCGCGACCTCGATCCTGCTCATCCTGGGCGCAAACTTGATCGCATTGTCGAGGACATTCAGCACCACGCGCCACAGCATGCCCCGGTCGGCCTTCACCATCAGACCCGGCGGAGAATGGGTGACAATCTCGATCTGCTTGCGCATCACCTGCATCTGCTGCATGGAGGCCAGTTCTTCAAGCATCGCGGAGAGGTCGAATTCGCTGATGTCCAGGACGAGTCTGCCGGCCTCCAGCCGGGCGATATCGAGCAGCATGGAGATCAGGTGCGTCATGCTCTGCGTGGCCGTCTTGGCCATGCGGACGAGGAGCGTGTATCGTTCGGTGTCCCTGACCTGGTCCTTCATGGGCTCCAGCAGGTCCAGAACCAGGGTGACCGTGTTCAGCGGATTGCGCAGGTCATGAACCACCATGGACTCAAGCTCGTCGCGCAACCGTAGCAGTTCCTCGAGCTGCTTCTTCTCTTCCCCCAGCACGTTCACGCGTTTCTGGACCTGTTGAAAGGTATTCCCCAGGTCGATCCTCGCCGTGTCCGCGGAGATCACGTACCCGCGCGTGCTGGAGAGCATGGTCTCCACCAGCGACAGCGCATTGGCGAGAAGGCCCCGGAAATGCTCCGTAGATATTCGCGACAGGACCACCCGCGTGGTGGCGACCAGTGTGGCGGAGCGTGGACTCTGCGTGATGGCGCCCAGCTCTCCGACCAGGTGGCCGGGCTCGACATGATTGAGCAGGACCGGATGGTCGCCGCCGTACCCCGCATACACATCCAGGCTTCCGCTCACCACGTAGTAAACCGCGTCGCTGGCCGCCCCCTGAAGAAACAGGACCTGCCCCGCCTCCAGGATTTCCTCCGCGCCGTGCTCCTGAAACAGGTACTGAATGTCCGATGGAACAATCGACTTCATTCGACTCACTCCCGGTAGAAAGAAAAGCGGACAGCCGCGCAACCCGGCTGCTGCCGGTGATGCAGCCGATGGCCGAGTTGTAATGTGGGATACTTTGTCTTGAATTGCAAGGCAGGAAAAACTCGGCCCACACATGATCCAACCAATCGTTATTCCTCAATAAAGGCTATAATACTTGACTTCGCCTGGGTGTCCGGGGTAAAGGGGTGCCCTCACGCTGAACAACTTCCCGCTCAAATACCCCGGAAAAATAATCACGAAAGAGAGATTCCCATGAGACCTGAAAATCCCAAGCATACATTTCTGTTCATGACCGTTTCCTGCCTCCTGCTGGCCCTTCTTGTCACGGCCCTGCCCGCTCTGGCAGGGGAAGCGACAGCGCCGGGAGCCCCGGCCGGGACAAAGGATGTTTCATACAATGAAGAAAATGCGGAGGGAAGGATGGGCAAGGCAACGTATTATGCCGACCGTTACCATGGCAGGAGGACCAGTTCGGGTGCGATCTTCGACCAGCGGAAAATGACCGCGGCCCATCCGACGATCCCGCATGGAACGAAGGTCAGGGTCAAGAACCTGGCGAACAGCCGCTCTGTCGTCGTGACGGTCAACGACCGCTGCAGAAAGCGGAATTTCGAGATCATCGACCTGTCCCGCGCGGCGGCCCGCAATCTCGGCTTCATCCGGCAGGGAGTGGCAACGGTGCGGATCACCCCCCTGGGTGACCGGGAGCTTTGAAGAAGACCCCTCTCCTTTTCTGCCTGCTTGCCGCCATCCTCTGCGCTCCGCTCTCCCCGGCGTGGAGCGAGGACTGGCGCAACCTGGTGCAGCCGCTCGGGACCCTGATCGCCGTGGAGACGGCGGCAACCGTGAACGCGAGGCTGGGCGGGATTCCCCCCTTCGAAAACAGCACCGACGTCACCACCATCCAGACCAGCGTACCCCAGCACTTTATCCGGTTCTACAATCCCGCGGACCCCGTCAATCCCTCGAATCCAGTCGGGTCCTGGGTCATGCGGACGGCGACGGTGCGCGGGCTGACGCCGGCCCAGGTGCGCGACCTGTTCGCCCTTCCCTCCTTCCCGACCAACATGACGATGGTGCTCGTGCCGGCAGGCACCCGGATCTACACGGGCATCGCGGCGCCCATCGCCGGCTGGGGGGCCGGTGGGGAACAGCAGTCCAAGCTGATCGGACCGCCCTGGGTGCCGGCGGACAATTTCTTCAACCGGCAGGCCGTCGAGTCCTGCATTCTATGCTACCGGACGCGGGCGACCGCCGGCAACGCCAACCGGGTCGCAACCTACCTGGACGCGAGAATCCCGGAGGCCTGGTCCGACCTGGAGACGGTGTATCTCAACCTGGACTTGCTCTACCTTCCGGCCCTCTCCGGCCCGTTGCAGGATGCCCTCGACCGGATCGGCCCGGCCCGCTACGACCGCCTCACGGCGGACGCCCTGGAGACGGGCGGGATGACCAGCGATGCCGTGGATCAGAGGGTTTCTGCGATCTTTCTTGAAAATCGAACGGAAACCCGGGCGCTCCTGCAGGTCGCCGGACCGATTTTTCTTCCTTCCGGACACGGCGGTGAGAAAAACCTGCATGCATGGATACAACTGGCCGGAGGGATCCAGCGGGCGGGCGACATGGGATTCAACGCCGTCTCCGGGGGCGTCGTCGGGGGCGTCGACCGGAGAACCGGGCGTAACCTCCTCGTCGGCCTGTCCCTGGGCTTCATCCACAGCACCCAGTCCTGGACGGACGGAGGGGGCGGGGCGCGGACCGATTACGCCAGGCTCGGCGTGTACGCGGCCTGGCTGGCGCGAGACTATTTCGTTCAGGCCGGCCTCAACGGCGGATACGCGACGGGCGACGCGACCCGGCCCATCTCCTTCTCATACCTGGCCCGCGAGGCCGAGTCGCATCCCGAGAGTTGGGAGGTGAACCCCCGGCTGCGATTGGGGTACCGGCTCCCGATCGCCGTGCTTGACGCCGTGCCCTCCGTGTCCGTCGACTACGTTCACCAGTACCGGATGGGCTTCAGCGAGACCGGGGCCGGCAGCCTCGACCTGCGCATCGGTTCCGTCCAGGCCCGCACGCTGCGCAGTCACCTGGACGTGTCAATCTCGAAGAAAATTCCTTTCGGGGAGGCAGCGGTTTTTACGCCGCAGCTCCGGGTCGGCTGGACGCATCACTACCCCCTGGATGATCGCTCCCTCACGGCCGGACTCCGCTCGCAGGCTGACGACTTCCTCGTCTACGGTGACGACCGGCCGGCGGGCTTCTGGACCGCCGGCGCCGGCTTCACCCTCATGACGGGCGGCAACGTTACAATGTCTGCTTCTTACGGGCTGGAGCGCGGGCGGGAGGCGACGAGCCAGAAACTGGCCCTGGAACTGCAATACAGGTTTTGAGGAATACCGGAAACGCAGTCCGGCGCGCACGCCGGAAACGGTTGAACCTCCCTGGGCCGATCGACCGTCAGAACAACACCGTCACGGGAATGCCCACACCCTCCAATCCCCTCTTCAGGCTGCTGCTCTCCCGGATGAAGAACGGCTCCTTCCTTGCCCATTCCATCTTATTTTCCGCATAGAGACGGTCCGCATAGTGATAGTTCAGCCGGTCCACCAGCACATAGTCGACCCGTCCCGCCAGCTCGCCGGCCAGTCCCGCGGCGCCGGGAAGGAGGGGCGCGATCATGGCATAGGTCCGGATTCCCCTTGCCCGAAG
>CAZXMK010000092.1:0-9897 GCA_964641935.1 uncultured Syntrophaceae bacterium | reverse complement strand
TCGCGCACCAGCTCCGCCGCGTGAAGGGAGCGCGTGTCGTTGATGTCGATGGCCAGGGGCGTGATCTTGAAGATATCATCATCGAAGCCCATCAGCGTATGATAGGCCCAGACCCCCAGGCCGCCGTCCTTGGGCAGGCAATAACCGCCGATCCCGGGCCCCGGAAAGATCATGTTCGAGTGGGTCGGCCTGACCTTGATCGCCTTGATGACCTTCATCAGGTCCACGCCGTTCCGCTCGGCGAAAAGGCTCCACTCATCCAGGAATGCCAGCAGTGTCGCCCGGAAGGAATTCTCCACGATCTTGCAGGTTTCGCTCTCGATGGGCCGGTCCAGCACGGTCAGCGGAAATCGCTCGACATTCAGGACATCCGAGAGGAACTTCTTCACACGGCAGCGGGCATCCTCGCTCGTTCCGCTGCAGACCCGCCAGAAGTCCCGGATGGACGCCACGTATTCCCTGCCCGGCATGACCCGCTCATACGAGTGGGACAGGAGGGGTTCCGCGTCGATGCCCCTCTTTTCAAAGGCCTTCTTTACGATCGGGTAGGCCACGTATTCCGTTGTCCCCGGAGGGACCGTCGTCTCGATGAGCACGAGGCATTCCGGCCGGATTCGCTCACCGATGACCCGCAGGCTGTCTTCGAGCGCGGCGATTTCCGCGTGTCCCTGCCGGCAGTTTCCCAGGGTCTCCTTGAAATAGTCGCACTGGACATCGACCACCACGACGTCGGCCAGTTCCAGGGCATCATAGCTGTAGGTAGCAACCAGTGTTTTCTTGTCGTTGACGCAGCGGGCAATCATGGGCGCCACGTCCGGATCTTCCGAATCCACCGGCGCAACCCCACGGTTCAGATAGGGTATTTTCCAATAGGAGCGTGATGAAGGCCTCTGCATGCCGATGACGAACTTGCCCGGCTTTCCCGTGGTCCTGTCCACAGAATCCGCCACGACGCCTGCCATGACAGCACCCACGAAACCGACTCCCATGACCACCACAATCTCCCGGCCCAAGGCCCGCTGCGCCACTTCCAATTCGCAAAGGCGCCGATTCTCCTGATCATAGTCCTCCGGACCGGGAAGGGGAAATGTCTCGCCACTCGGGGATGTGCTCACACCGTTGTCCACACTCATGTCCTTCTCCTCTTTTTCTTATGGTCGATTGTTCATTCGGTTCGCACCCGTCCACCCGGAAGCCCGGGAGCAGGAACAAATCAGGCAAGCGGTACCATCGATTGCTCGTGAAAACGGAATATCGCGGCCGGTGTCGGATAAAGCTCCGCCCCCTGGATTCCATCCAGTCTTGGCCGATGATAGGATTTTTGTCATATTGGATACTTGCAAAACGACCCGCTCTGCCCAGCATTGAACAGATATGGATGTTTCCTTCCACCGCCGCGGCATGATTTCACCCCGAACAGGGGCGAAAAGGCTATTTACTGGCTGATATCCGCCGGGATGCCGCTTTCCCTTACCTCCTGTGTCAATCGTTGGATCTCCGTCTGCAGCCGCTCGTATTCCTCTATCTTTCGCCTCAGGAAATGGTAGGTGGCACGGGCCCTGGCTTCCATCCCCTGCGGAGTCAGAACATACAGATATGCAATTTTATTATTGGAATTCTTGAAGTTGTGGGCTTTGACGAAACCCTTGCCGACCAGGGACTTGATGAGGAAATTGGCCTTCCCGACGCTGATCCCCAGCCGGGCGGCAATCTCCCGCTGGGTCAGCTCCGGGCTTTCTTTGATTTCCCGGAGGACTTTCAGGACTTCCTCGTTTTCCAGGCTGAAATACGACGATTCGGGCATCTTTTCCTTTGTTCAAACGATGAACGAGTGCGAAGCTACTCGATTTTTCTATGGGAAGTCAAGATTTTTGTCGGAGGGGTGGGAAATGGGAATTCGAAAAACAGGTGCGTACCTACTCGATAGGATCGCTCGAAGTCAAGATAATTCTATGCAAGGAATGGCAAGGCCCGGGTGGCCCCTCCACCGGACAGGCGTCATGCTCATCCGGGATGGAGCACAGACAAGCCCTGAGTGACACCAACCGCCGGCAAGTCTGTGGGCAGCGTCTATTGGCCGGGCAGCTTCAGCCATCAGGATTCCAGAACCCTGTCTTTAGCTCGATAATACTGGGTCTTGATGAGGTTTCTCTCCTCGAGACCGACCTCCAGGATACGGTTGCAGCGCTTCAGGCCTTCCAGGACGTTCCTTTCGAATTCCTCGTCCATCATGGCGGTCATGTTGAGGCGCAGGTCCTGCCGGTCGCCCATCTTCAGGAGGTACTCTTCCTCCCCGTCGATGAATCCGTGCTCCCGGGCGTATTCATACATCTGAGATCCCGGCTGGGGGAGCAGGTATCCCGCCGAGGGATAGATCCGGTTTTCAATGCAGCAGTCGAAGGTCCGGCGGATCGTATCCGGCGTCTCCTGGGGGTAGCCCAACACAATGCTTGTCCCGACCGGTATGCCGGCCCGATGAAACAGGCCGGTCTGGGCGCTGAACTGTTCTGCGGAGACGCGCTTGTTCATCATATTCAGAATCGAGGGATCCGACGATTCCAGTGAATATGCCATGCTGACACATCCTGACTTCTTCATTTTCTCCATGATTTCAAGATCATCTTCACAGTCGAAAAGATTCCCCCGGCAGCTCCCGGCCCAATGGATCCGGAGGTCTTCTGCAAGCATCCTGTCCACCAGGGCAACGGTCTGTTTCTTCGAGAAGAAAGTCAGTTCATCCCAGAACAGGATGTAATTGATCTGGTATCTGGAGATCAGCTCCTTTATTTCACGGACGATGGAATCCGGATTCCTGTAACGATAGGGAGCATTTTTGAAGACGTGATAACAGAACGTGCAGTTCGCGACACATCCTCTTGCCGTGTTGACGGGCATGGCCCTGATCTCGTCCCTTTTCATCGGCAGAGGATCGTTGGCATGCTGCCGGGAAGCCTCAATGTAGATGTCAATGTCGAAGAGGGAGAAATCGATGAACGGCAGCGACGAGATGTCCTTGATCAAGGGCCGGGCGGGGTTTCTGATCACACCCCCATTGCGAAGAAAACAGATCCCCTTCACCTCATCCAGAGGGGTGTCTTCGGCAAACGCGTGAAGCAGCTCGACGATTGTTTCATCCCCTTCCGAGATGACGGCGACATCAACCCCGGTCTTCATCAGGAGCGTTTCGGCAATCGAAGTCGCCACCGAGTTGCCGGCGACGATCTTTGCCCGCGGATGAATTTCTTTGATGACGCGGGCAAGGGATTTGACGATCCTGTAGCCCGTTACAATGCATCCCATGCAGACGACATCGTATTTCTTCTTCCCGACCAGCTTCCTCACCTCGGCGTCCGAATACCTGTGCGCATCGATGTCGAGCAGATCGAAGTCAAAACCGGCCCTCTTCATGGCCGTCGTGATGAACCCCAGCCCGATCGGGAACAGCTTGACGGGCGACTGGGGCCTCAAAGACACATTGATGACAAGAATGTTCACAATTTCCCCTTCCTCTTCAGGATCAGCAGCCGATCCAAAACACCTTCATCCGCCGTCCGCTCAAAGAATCATCTCCCAGCCGAGCGGCGTCCCCCGTTCGATATCTCGTGCTGCCCTCCTTCCCAGGACATCCGGCAGGCATTTTGGCGGGAGGCCATGGCCGGGACGGATGGACCGGACGTTTTCCGGAGTAAAATCCTCGCCCTTCTTCACATCGCGGACGACGAACAGCGACCGGCGATACGCAAGGCTGGCAGCCTCGCTCTCACCCGGACCGTACCGGATCCGTCCGAGGGCCTTCTCGACGGTCCTTACGGCATCGACCATGGCTCTAAACTCATGGGGTTCGAGAGAAAAGGCATGATCGGGTCCCCCGGCCGAACGATCCAGAACCAGATGCTTCTCGATGATGCAGGCACCGACAGCCACGGCGGCCACCGGGATTTCGATGCCCAGGGAGTGGTCCGACAGGCCGACGGGGACGCCGAAATCTTCCGCCATCCGCCGGATGGTGAGCAGGTTCATCTCGTCCGGAGGCGATGGGTACGCAGTCGTGCATTTCAGCAGGGCGACATGGGGCATGCCGGCATTCCGGACTGTGTTCAGGGCATCCGCGATCTCTTCCCGGCCGGCCATTCCTGTCGACAGGATTACCGGTTTCCCCTTCCGGGCGACATACTCGATCAGGGGAAGATCAACGAGTTCGCAGGACGCGATCTTGTAGGCGGGCACCTCCATCATATCCAGGAAATCCGCAGCCGAGGCATCGAAAGGCGTACTGAAGCAGTGCATGCCCATGCCCTCCGCCAGCGTTTTCAGGCGTGGCTGCCATTCCCAGGGCGTATGGGCCTCCTGGTAGAGATCGTAAAGGGTTCGCCCCGACCAGAGGTTCCCGGAGCCGACCCTGAACAGGTCGCTATCGCAATCGATCGTGATCGTGTCCGCCGTATAGGTCTGAAGCTTGACGGCATCCGCCCCGCAGTCCCATGCGGCCCTGACGATTCTCTCCGCCGCTCCGTAGTCCCGGTTATGATTTCCGGACATCTCCGCAATGATGTAAACGGGATGTCCCGGTCCGATGAGTCTCCCGGCGATCTCGAATCCAGACATGCCATCATCCTTCCGCTGGCTCGGCCCCATCAGGCAACTCCCGTGCAGGCCGGGCAATCATGTCCTCCCAACTCGACCACACATCCGAGCCTCTCTCAATCAGATCTCCAGTCCCGGAAGGCCCCATGTTCATAAGGGCATCGAGGACCGAGAGATACGGGACGAATTGCCCGGGAGAGCCGATCTGATCATAGGGCAGGGGAATGAAATGTTGAAAGTAGGTTGGGATCGACGCGAGCGGAAAAACACCGTCCTCTTGCATGTATTCGAAGGAGCCGCGGGCCGAATAATACGAATCTCCACCCGCCCATTTCAGCAGTTCGACGACCCGGAGGGAACGCTCCGCCGACCCGGGATGTGCGGAGCTTGTTCGAAACTCTGGAGCATAGCCGAGCAGGCCACAAACCCAGCGGATGAAAACCATGTTCTGGTCCGCCAGGTTTTCCCAGGGCTTGAGAAGCCATTCCTCCAGCGGCCCCGTCAGTTCCTTGTAGTAAGGAGCCTTCCTGTAATTCTGCTCGATCCGTTTCCACATCTTCTTTCGCCACGGACTCTTCTCGTCGATCTTTGTTTTGTTCAGCGGCGCCTGATACGAAACGGCCTTCACGACCGGAACCGAATACCAGTCCACCTGGCCCGGATTGACGAACAGACGGTTGCGCTGATGATAGCTCTGGACGGAAAACTGGAAATCATCCAGCAGGATGAAACAATCCACCTGCCGGATCAGACCGAAAAAACCCTGCCATGGGATGAATGATGGCTGCATCATGGAGACTTTCATGAATCGCTCCTTGCTTCCATTCGAATTACGGTACAACCTCGGCCCATCCATTCCCCGTTGTTACCAGACGATACCGATTCAGCAAATCCCAGTCTTCGATACATCCGAACGGCCTGTTCATTGAAATCAGCAACATGGATATAGACGGTCCGCAGCCCCAGCTTCCGGAACCCTTCCTGCATCAGGAGTTCCGTCGCCCTTGATCCGGCGCCCTTTCCCCGGTCGGCGCGATCGCCGATGTAAATCCAGATTTCTCCCGAACCATCGCTTTGTGAGATGTTCTTGATGCCACTGTTGCCGATATGCCGGCCTTCCTCCACAATGGCATACACTCGCTGACTTTCGTCGGCCAGAACCCCGCGGAAATGAGCCAGGTGGCCCTCCCATGTCGGCGCCTGCCGCATGAGGAAGAGCCTCTGGAAATCCGGTTCCCTGACCCATTCAAACGTTCTGCCGATATGGGTCTCGGAAAAAGGAGTGAGACGGATCCGGTCTTTCATATGTCATAATCCGTACAACCCCTGCAGAAGGGGATTTCCGCCATCCTCCCCTGTCTGTTGAGGTCGAGAATCCGACGGCGCTGTTCTCCATTCCAGATGTCGTAGAGAGAGGCTTCATGGATATTCCCGAGGTAAAGCTCGCCGTTGTAGGCGGCGTCGCACAGTGTGACGTGGCCGTTCGAACAGACGAAACAGTCGTTCCGCGTCACCCTCAGACACGAAGTCAGGGGTTTTCTTTCCCGCTGGCGGAGTCCGTATTGGTTGTTCGGCAGATTCACGTATTCAAGCATGTTGACGCTGACGATCTCACCCCTCTGGTAATGCCGGGCGATAAAGGCATCGACCTCATGGGCCGTCGTCTCCTGCTCGATCATCTGGCAGTGGAGATACGGCTTCCTGGGAAGCGCTTCGCTCCCTTTCAAGCGATAGAAAGTTTCGAGATTGCCCTGCACGATATGGAAATCACCCTGGGACGCAACGGTCTTGTAAGTCTCTTCCGTTACCGCATGGGCCGAGAAATTGATGTAGTCGATGTTTGAATCGAGAACGCAACGGATGTTCTCTTCGGTGAAATATTGTCCGTTCGTGCTCATCCAGATCACCCCAAGGTTCTTTTTGGTGCTGATGTGGCGGATATTGTCCCTGAACTCGGGGTGAAGAAGGGATTCGCCCAGATGATAGAGCCAGAGTCCCTCGATGCCGTGGCTGTCGATTTCATCAATGACCCTGCGGTAAGCTTCCCCCGGCATGTCCATCCGGGGGCGCGTCAGGTTCTGCTGCGGGCACATCCGGCAGAAAAAATTGCATCGGCTTGTCATTTCAAAAATGACGCGGCGGGGGAATTCCTGCCTGTTCACATAATTCGACTCCGGGGGCCGACGGCGGATCGGAACAACCGCCAGTCCACGGGATGCAAGCTCCATCGCATACTCCCTGTTTCCTTCCTCGCCAGCGAGACCCAGATCCTGGGTGAAGAAAAGGGGGGGGCATTTTCCTCAATTCCGCAAAGGGAAGCAACCTCGGCTGCTTCACATTCAGATATCGAGATAGATGAATGAACTCCATTTGATACGATCCTCAACGTTTCCTCGTCCGGCCGTACTTCACTCGGAATGCCCCGGCGTAGCGAAAACGACGATCTGCCGCCCCAGATCCAGATCGGCAAGGGCCTGGTAGAAGCGGGACAATTTCTCTTCTTTGCCTCTCTTACGAAGAACGTTTTCGAAGGACACCCTTTTCTGATGGCAGGCCTTTCCCACATCCCCGCTTCCAACATACACCTCCCCCATCAGCAGAAACATCTCCATCGGAAAGGAGGCCTCCTTATGAATGATCCTGTATCCGCACGCTTCCAGGAGTCGGCACAGGCTCGATCCGGAAAAATAGTTGATGTGGTTCGGCGGGCACAGCCACCATTTTCCGAGTCCGAACTCCTCGTCGGCGGCCGTCTGAAAGTCGTTGAACTCGTTGGCTGTGTCGATGACAAGGAGGCCGCGCTCGTGGAGAAGCCTGCTTCGAACGTTCAGGAGGGTCTCAGCGGGCTGCCTCAGGTGCTCGATGACATTGATCAGCGTCACGACATCGAAACGCCGGTCCCCGACGCATTCGACATCTTCGATATTCGCCTGAAAAACGTCCAGGCCCCGGTCCCGCGCATAGGCCACTCCCTCCGGAGCCGGCTCCAGACCGCTGACGTTCATCCCCCGGGCCCGGAAGTACAGCAGGGCCTGTGCGAATCCGAAACCGATATCGAAGGCGGAAAGGCCGGCCACCCGCCCGAAGTGGCTCTCACAGATCCTGCAGATCGCCTCCCAGCGGCTGTCGAAGAACGCCTTTTCCTCTTCCTGAACCGCCAGCTCCGAATCGTTGAAATGGGGAAGGGCGGAATAGAATTCCTCCCTGTAGTAGCGGTCGACTTCCTCCTGGGTCGGAACGGGATCGACGCGCAGATAGCCGTATGTCGGATCATTAACAAGCCGGTAGCGACTGTCCATGGCTTCTCCTGGTCTCACACTCTCCCCTCAGGATCCGTTGCAGATTCATCCCGGCAGTCCCCATGCCGATGGGCCGCGGCAGCCGGTTCAGATCCGGAGCCTGCCCCCGATCGCCGGCAAGGCTTGCAAGCACGTCACGGACCGGACCGGTCTCCGTGAGAACGGGAATCCCGAGATGGTCGAATATTCGGAGATATTCGAGCTTGTCGCGGTTGCGGTTCGGCTGGAAAGAGGCCACGTTCTTCCCCAGGAGGGCCGCTTCGAACAGAAGGCTGGAACACATGCCGAAAACGCCGTCAGCGGCGCAGATCGCGTCCAGGGGTTCCGTATCCGTGAGAATCAGCGGCTCTCGGAGTCCGGAAGCGGCCATGAGGTCCCGCAAATCGGCCAGGGTTTCCCGCGGATGCGGCTTGACGGCCCAGCAGACCGGCCGGCAAATGCCGTTGCCCCTGGGCAGCGAGGCGATCGCCCCGAACAAATCGCCCTCGTCGTAGCCCAGATCGAGTTCGAGGTTCCGGATGTTGCCGGACACGATCAGAATGAGCCGGGTCTCCGGGGAAACGTTGAGACATGCCCGCACCTTGTTCCGGGTGAGCTCCCGATGCGAACGGGGAATCCCGATCAGGTCCTCCCAGTAGGGATTCCCGGTAATGCGGATGGATACGGCCGGAATGCCTTCCGCAATGCACCCTTCCCTCGCGTCGTCATCGGGGACGGCAACGATGTCCGGCAGGAACCGGAGATCCAGGGTCCCGGGCGTGGAAAACCGCCGTCCAAAATTGGACCACCAGTCCACCAGTCCCGCGGTGCGGATCCCGCGCTTCCATGCCTCCGCCACCAGAAGCCGCTCCCCCTGCGAATCGAGGCTGGACCCGAGCAGAACCGCATCCGGCTGGATATGATCGAGCACCTCACAGACTTCGTCGTTCGTCATGTCCGCATCGTAAACACGATCCGGCCGGATAGCGGCCTTCGCGAAGACGCCTGAGGCATATTGCATGGTGATCGCGTGAACGCACATCCCCTCGCTTCTCCAGGGCCCGACAAGCCGGGACAGGGCATTGGCGGCTCCCGCGTCGTGGCAGGCGATCAGGATGGATGGATGCGCGTAACTTTCGGTCATTTCTTTATGAATTTACCCGTCAACCGACTGTCGTGCACACGATTGACCTTGACCAGGGATCCAACGATCCTCTGCTCGAGCCGAGGATTCAGCCGATAGATCGCATGGGATGCCCAACCCAGCGCATACTTCCCGTGACGGCGGATTGGGGAGAGGCTCTGGGCTTCGATCGCCTTGCGGCCGATGAGGAGCCCCATCCTGGCGACGGCCCGTTTGTACTCCTGGGTGAAGCGGAAAAAAAAGTCCTCCGCCACATACGTGTCGTCGTAGAGGTTGCGCTGGAAATAGGTGCTCACCTTGTAAGGGTTCGCCACGTTCTGATAGATGACCATGCCTGCGTTCTGGAACTTATCCTTCATCCAGAAATCCGTGAACCCCTCTTTCTCGTGGAATTCCTCATAGATCGGCGTATCCGGGTAAGGGATGACAGCGCCGTACAGCTGAAAGCAGTTCACATGCTTTTCGACGGCCTTGATGAACCGGATGTCGTCTTCGACGTGGTCCGGCGTCTCCCAGGGAAACCCCGTCATGAGATTGACGTACATGGGAAGCCCCAGTTTCCCCGTCATGACGACCGTCTCCAGGGCCTGCCTGGCTGTGTATCCCTTCCTGGTTCTTTTCAGGGTCTCGTCGTTTGCGCTCTCGATGCCATAGGTAACCTGGGTCAGGCCGGCCTGCATCATCTTTTTAAGCAGCTTCTCGTCGACGCTCGTCGCCCTCGTGCCCATCATCCACTTGAAGGGAAGCTTCGCCGTCATGAACTTGTCGCAGAATTCATGGATATGGTCCTTATCGACGGTGAAGGTCTCATCGGACATCCAGAAGTCCGTGATGCCGAATTCCTTATTCCTCCGGACCATCTCTTCAAGAATGCTGTCCGTGCTTCGCTTC
>CAZXMK010000091.1:3475-9899 GCA_964641935.1 uncultured Syntrophaceae bacterium | reverse complement strand
CGTCAGCATCTCCTCCCTGGCGGGCACGCGGGCGACACCGGGCATGAGCGTCTACGGCATCGCCAAGGCCGCCCTGGAGATGATGACGAAGGTCCTGGCCTCGGAGCTGGCCTCATTCAACATCCAGGCCAACGCCATCGCCCCGGGCCTCGTGAAGACCAACTTCAGCAAGCTCTTCTGGTCCTCGCCGGAACTGGCCGCGCTGATCACCCAGAAAACCCCCGCCGGACGGATCTCCGAGCCGTCGGACCTGGTCCACGCGGTCCTGTTCCTCTGCTCGGGCTGCTCCGACTTCATCACCGGCCAGACCATCGCCGTCGACGGCGGGGCATCGATCGTCTGAACATGTTGACGGCAGGCATCGACGTCGGTTCCATCAGCACCAAGGCGGCCCTCCTCGAGGACGGCCGGTTCATCCGGGGGAGGATCGCCTTCACCGGCTACAATGCCGAGGCGGCGGGACGGCGGATCTTTCAGGAGATCCTGCAGGAGGCCGGCCTGGCGGAGGACGCCGTCGGCGGGATCGTCGCCACCGGCTACGGCCGGAAGAGCGTCTCCTTTGCCGGCCGGAACGTCACGGAGATCCTGTGCCATGCCACGGGAGCCCGGTTCCTGGATCCGGAGATCCGCTCCGTCGTGGACATCGGCGGCCAGGACAGCAAGGCCATCGTCCTGGAGGCGGACGGACGGGTGAAGACCTTCGCCATGAACGACAAGTGCGCCGCCGGAACAGGACGCTTCCTGGAGGTCATGGCTCGGGCCCTGGAGGTGGACCTGGAGCGCTTCGGTGACCTTTCCCTCCACGCGGAATCCCCGGCCAGGATCAGCAGCCTCTGCACCGTTTTCGCCGAGTCGGAGGTGATCTCCCTCATCGCCCGGGGGGAACAGCGGGAAAACATCGTCGCCGGGATCCACGATTCCATCGGCTCCCGCGTCTCCGCCATGGCCAGGCGGCTCGGGATCGTCCCACCGGTGATGATGACCGGCGGCGTGGCCCGGAACGCCGGCGTCGTGCAGGCTCTGGGGAAGGCCCTCGACCTGGCTCTACGGGTCTCCCCGCATGCCCAGCTCACCGGCGCCATCGGCGCCGCTGTGCTGGCCGCCCGGACGGAATAGACCGCACAGCGTGACGAAGGGTTGTCGCCGCTGGATAGCGTGTTGATGCACACCAGCCATAACGGGAGGTGACACGATGAGCCGCTTCAAGAAGGTCACGATCGCACTGGGTCTGTGCTTCGTCATCCTGATGGCTTCCTCCTATTTCCTGGTCCCGCCGATCCTGAAGTCCATCCTGATGAAGAAACTCTCCGAATCCCTCCACCGGGAGGTTACGGTGGAGAGGATTCACTTCAATCCCTTCACCCTCGCCCTGACCGTCCAGGGATTCGGGATTCGGGAGCGCGGTGGGACAGATTCCTTTTTCTCCTTCCAGGAACTCTTCGTGAACCTGCAGATTCTCTCCGTGGCCAGGCAGGCCCTTGTCCTCGACGAGGTGAGGCTGGTCAAGCCCTCCGTCCGGATCCAGCGAAACGCCGACGGGAGCTACAACTTCTCCGATCTCCTGGTGAAGAAACCGGAGGAAGAAAGGAAGGAGCCCGGGAAACCGTTTCTCTTCTCCCTGAACAACATCAGGATCATCGACGGCCGCCTGGAATTCATGGACAGCCCGAAAAACACGAAGCACGTCGCCGAGAACATCCAGGCGGGAATCCCCTTCCTCTCCAACATGTCGTATGCCCTGGAGACGAAGGTGGAACCCTCCTTCTCCGCCGTGATCAACGGCGATCCCTACACGCTCACAGGGGTCACGAAACCCTTCAAGGATTCCCGGGAAACGGAATTCAAGATCTCGATCAAGGACCTGGATATCCCGTACTACCTGGCCTACGTGCCCATGAAGCTGAATTTCATCCTCTCCTCGGCGAAACTGGACGTGGACTCAACCATCACCTACCGGCAGGAGAAGGGGAATTCGCCGGTTCTGATCCTGAAGGGAAAGACGGCGCTCCGGGAGGTTGTCCTCCAGGACCTCCGGAAGGCCCCCCTCATGAAGTTCCCGTCCCTCACCGTGGACACGGCCGATCTGGAGCCGCTGGCCGGCAGGATCCACCTGGCGAAGGTGGCCCTGGAGGCACCGGAGGTGAATGTCCGCCGGAACGCGGCAGGAGAAATCAACCTGCTGGCCCTGGTGCCGGGAAAAGCAAAGGAAGAGTCGAAAACGGAGGGGAAAAAGGAAACTCCCGCCGCGAAGACCACCCCGGCTTCGGACAAGGCAGCCCCAGTAGTGGAGATCGACGAGCTGCTCCTCGAAAAGGGTGCCGTCTCCTTCCGGGACGAGACGACACCGGAGCCGTTTTCGCTCCCGCTCCGGGACATCCGCCTGGAGGCGCGCAACCTGTCCACCGCCTCCGGCAAGGAGGGAACCGTCGATCTCTCCATCAGCTTCCCGAAACGGGGAACCGTTTCCCTGAAGGGGCCGCTCACCATCACACCGGTCTCGACCAGCCTGGCCGTCGACGTGAAGGACATTGACCTGCCGGGCTTCCAGCCCTACTGGGCAGAAGCGGTGAATCTCCATGTGACGGGCGGCAAGATCGGCGGCCGGGGAAAACTCGATCTCGCCCTGGCGGACAAGCCGCCCCGGATCCGCTATGCCGGCCGGCTCATGGTCACCCGGTTCGCTTCCGTCGACAAGGTCCAGGCGGCGGACTTCCTGAAGTGGAAGTCCCTGTACCTGAACGACCTCGACGCCGTGGTGTTTCCCTTGAAGGTGCAGGTCCGCCAGGTGGCGCTGACGGATTTCTACAGCCGGGTCATGGTCTATCCGGACGCGACCCTGAACGTCCAGAAAATCGCCGCGGAGAAGAAGAAAGAAGAGGGAAAGCCCCCGGAGAAGGGTGAAGCAGCCGGACCGCCACAGAAAGGGCCGGCGAAAGACGAGAAGGGGAAACCGCCGGCGGGGCCGGACATCACCATCGGCGCCATCACCCTCCAGGGGGGTGAGATCGATTTCCTGGACAACCACGTCAAGCCGACCTTCTCCGGCCGGCTCGTAGAGATCGGGGGACGCATCGGCAGGATTTCCTCCCGGGAGGAAATCCAGGGGGACGTGGACCTGAGGGGAAAACTCGACGGGTACGCCCCGCTGGAGATCACCGGCAGGATCAACCCCCTGAGCAGGGACCTCTTCGTGGACCTGAAGGCCTCCTTCAAGGACATGGACCTGAGTCCGGTGACGCCCTACTCGGGCAGATACGCCGGCTACGCCATCGAGAAGGGCAAGCTGTCCTTCGACCTGAAGTACCTGATCGAGAAGAAAAAGCTGGAATCGCAGAACATCGTATTCATCGACCAACTCACCCTGGGAGAAAAAGTCGAGAGCCCCCAGGCCACGAAGCTCCCGGTCTCCCTGGCGATCTCCCTCCTGAAGGACCGCCACGGCCAGATCAGGCTCGACATCCCTGTCGCGGGCACCCTGGATGACCCGAAGTTCAGCGTCTGGCGGATCGTCGTCCAGGTCCTGGTAAACATCCTGACGAAGGCCGCCACGGCGCCCTTCGCCCTCCTGGGTTCCCTGATGGGCGGCGGGGAAGAGATGAGCTACGTGGAGTTCAACGCCGGCAGCGCCGCCGTGGGTGAAGCGAACGTGAAGAAACTGGCGACCCTCGGAAAGGCCCTGAAAGAGCGCCCCTCCCTGAAAATGGACATCGAGGGGTTCGTGGACCGCGAGCAGGACCGGGAAGGCCTCCGGACAACCCTGTTCCTGAGAAAACTGAAGGTACAGAAACTGAACGAGAGCCTGAAGAAGGGCGCCGCCGCGACACCTGTGGATGACATGAAGATCGAACCGGCAGAGCGGGACCGCTACCTGAAAATGGCCTACGACGCCGAGACGTTTCCGAAGCCGAGAAACATCATCGGCATGGCCAAGAGCCTCCCGCCGGCGGAGATGGAGAAGCTGATGCTGACCAACATCGAGGTCCGGGATGAGGACCTCCGTCTCCTCGCATCCCGGAGGGCGAATGCGGTCCGGGACGTCCTCCTGAAGTCAGGGGATGTGACGCCGGACCGGATCTTCATCGTGGAACCGAAGTCCCTGACCCCGCAGAAGAAGGAAAAGCTGAAGGACAGCCGGGTGGATTTCCGCCTGAAATAAGGAAGCATGGGAAAGAAAGGAGCAACGGATGACCGACTATGACGCCATTGTGATCGGTGCCGGCAACGGCGGACTCGCCGCCGCGGCCGCACTGGCCCGGGGCGGTGCCCGGGTGCTGGTCCTGGAACGCCACAACATTCCCGGCGGATGCGCCACGAGTTTCTGCAGGGGCCGGTTCGAGTTCGAAGTGTCGCTTCACCAGCTCTCCGGCCTCGGACGCCCCGACTTCCCGGGTCCACTCCGGGGACTCCTGCAGAACCTGGGCGTCCTGGGCAAGCTGGAGTTCGTGGAGATGGAGAACCTGTTCCGCTTCATCGTCCCGGATCGGGTTGACCTAGTCCTGCCGGCGAACCGGGCCGGCATCGTCCAGGTTCTCCAGGAGCGGTTCCCCGACGAAAAGGATGCGATCGAACGCTTCTTCGACCTGGTGTACCGCTTCTTCCAGGAGGTCATCAGCGCCTTCTACCTTCGGGACCCCGAGGTGACACCGGAGAAGTACCCCCTTTATTTCCAGTACGCCTTCCGGGAATCCCAGAGCGTCCTGGACGAGTATTTCCGGGATCCCTACCTGAAGCTCGTCATCGCCGGCTACTGGGGTTACATGGGATTGCCGCCGCGACTGCTCGCCTTCAGCGATCTGGCCGCCCTCCTCTTCGCCTACATCGAGTTCAAGCCCTGGCACATCCAGGGCGGATCTCAGGCCCTCTCCAACGCTCTGGCCGCCGCCGTTCTGGATGCCGGCGGCGAAATCCGGTTCTCCTGCAGTGCGGCACGCATCGTCACACGGAACGGCACCGTGCAGGCCGTCGTGACCGACCGGGGGGAAGAGATCACGGCGCGCTACGTCGTCTCCAACGCCTCTGCGGTGGCCACCTTCTCCACTCTGCTGGATGAAGGGGAAGAGCGGAAAGAAGCCCTCCAGGAGGTCCGGGGGGCCATCGTGGGCACCTCGTTCCTCACCGTTTACGCGGGCCTCCGCTGCCCCCCCGAAGCGGTGTCCATCTCGGAGACGACCAACTTCATCTGCACCTCCACCGACATGGACCGGGACTTCGCCCTCTGCCGGACCCTCGACGTGAGCGGACCGCCGCTCATCATAAGCTGCTACGATGTCTCGGATCCGGCGTTCTCGCCGGAGGGAACCTGCCAGGCCGCCATCGTGACGATGAAGTACGCGGAGCCGTGGCTCCGGGTTCCTCCGGAGGAATACGCCGCCGAGAAATACCGCGCCGCCGAGACGATCCTCCGGCGGATCGAGCCGCACTTCCCGGGCTTCACGGCGAACATCGAAGAGATGGAGGTCGCCACGCCGATCACCCACATGCGCTACCTGGGCCATCCCGGCGGGAGTCCCTACGGTTTCGAGCAGCATGTCAAGGACTCGACCCTGTTCCGGAATCCCAAGCCGCCCGTCAAGGGGCTTTACGGCGCCGGGGCGTGGTACGGGATGCCGGGCTACCAGCCGACCCTCACCTCGGGGGCCGCGGCGGCACGGGCGATCCTGCGGGAGATGAGCAGAAAGGAGAACGCGCGATGAGGCCTGACATTCTCACGAAAATCGAAGGATACGACCGGGTCGTCCGGGAACGGGAGATCTGCCGGAAATACGGGACCGACTTCAGCGTCGATCGCGGCGCCGTGGAGGAATACGTCCGGCGTCTTCATCCCGACCGGATGCGTCTGAAGGTGTCGGAGATCATCGACGAAACGCCTTCGGCAAAAACATTCCGCCTCGTCTCAACCGACGGTCCCCTGCCCCCCTTCCAGGCGGGCCAGTACATTTGCATTTACTGCGACATCGGAAATGTCCGCACCGGGCGCCCCTACAGCATCTCCTCGCCGCCCGGGCACCGGGGTTATTACGACGTCACCGTCAAGGCCGTGGAAGACGGATTCGTCTCGTCCTTTCTGCTGAGCAGCGTCCGGCGTGGCGACATCCTGGAAACCTCCGGACCGGAGGGGCATTTCCATTTCAACCCGATCCTCCACGACCGGAAGCTGGTGCTCCTGGCCGGAGGGAGCGGGGTCACGCCCTTCATGAGCATGATCCGGGAGGCTCTCGAAGGCGGCCTGGACCGCACATTCTGGCTCTTCCACGGAGACCGGGAATCCGGAGAGGCGATTTTCCGGGAGGAGTTGGAGAGCCTGGCGGCCCGTTTCGCGAATCTGCGGTACATCCCGGTGATCGAGAATCCCTTGCCCGGATACGGCGGGGCCTGCGGCTACATCACGGCGGACCTGATCCGCCGGGAGATCGGGGAGGCAGCG
>CAZXMK010000091.1:0-3465 GCA_964641935.1 uncultured Syntrophaceae bacterium | reverse complement strand
TTCTCTGCGGACCCGGCGAAATGTACCGGTTCTGCATCCCCGAGATCCTCTCCCTGGAAGTGCCCACCGGGAAGATCCGCCGGGAGGTCTTCGGACCGCCGAAATCAATCTCCCGTTCCCCCGGCTGGCCGTCGGAGGTGCGGGAAGAAGACCGCTTCACCGTATCGGTCAAAGGCGGGAAAAGCATACCGGCAATGGCCGGAGAGCCGCTGCTTGTCGCCCTGGAGCGAAGCGGCATCGTGATTCCCTCCCTGTGCCGCTCCGGGGAGTGCAGCCAGTGCCGGGTAAAACTGCTGTCTGGACGGGTCTACCAGCCGGAGGGGACCCTGGTCCGGCGGTCCGACCGGCAGCACGGCTACATCCACTCCTGCGCCGCCTATCCGCTGGAGGACCTGGAGATTCTCCTGTAAACCGGCTTCCGCCGTCCACCGGGCATATCCCTCACGGGCCGCGGCACGACGGCCCCGTCCGCGAGGTTGTAAAGGGGCCGCAGCCCCCGCGGCGAAACACGCCGACGGCCCCTGTTAACAGGGAACCGATTTTTCATATACGGCAACAGATAAGAGAAAAAATATCCTGACGTGGGAAAAATATGACAACACCCATCACCATGCAGAAGGCCCTTGACGTCCTGCTGCTCATGAACACCGCAATCACGAACCTCCGCCTCTACCCGCCCACAAGCGCCATCATCACAAACACCGTGGACCGGCTCCTGGACCGCCTCCAGGTTTACTACGCCGACGAGCCCTCCCTGATCCTGGCCGAGTCGGAGAAGAACCTGCTCATCGGGGGGGATCCACTCAACAAGAAGGACCAGGAGCGGCCCCAGGTGGCTGCCCTGGTCACCCTCTTCATGAGCTTCAACATCAAGAGCATCACGATCCACATGGGAATCGACCGGCGGGAGCTCCTTTCCTTCATGGAGATGATGGCGAAGAGACCCGAGACCGTCCAGATGGAGGGCGGACTCCGGCTGGCCGTCCGGGAGCTGGCCCTGCAGCACATACGCCTGGACGAGAAGGTCTACGTCGCCAAGAACGGGGACCAGCAACTCATTGCCAGCCTCGAGATCACCGACGATCAGATCCTCCAGTACCTGCTGGCCACCCAGGAGGGGGAAACGGTCAACCCGGAGCAACTGAAGGAAATGGCACGGGATCCCAACTGGGTCACCCGGATCTTCCAGTCGGGCATGCAGCAGACCTCCGAGCAGCGTACCCAGGTCCCATTGGAACAGCTCTCCATGAACCTCGTGTTTATGCTCAGAATGCTGGATGGCGCGATGGAGCCCGGCGCAGCCGGCCGATTCGTGGACCTTGTCGGTCGCACCGTCGCCGGGATGGACGCCGAGTTCATCAGCAACGTTCTGGCGCAGGACATGGACGGCCTTTTCGGCGGCCGGCTCTTTCCGGGCATTGTCGCCAACCTGGACAGCCCGAAAATGGGCGACGTGGAAGATACCCTCCGGCGCCTGAGCCGGGACAACCTCCTGGGCGCCTTTGCCCGGGCCCTCGAAAAGCTGACAGGCACGGAGGAATGGCAGCGCCTCCGCCGGGAACACGAGGAACAGCAGAAGACCCTGCTCCGCGAAGAAGCGGCCCGCCTAAAGGAAGGCCGGGAAGCCGTGCTGGATGGCACCTCTCTCGAAACGATCCCCGAGGCCATCCTCCACTCTTACGATGCCGGGGACGGGAAACAGGGAGACGAGATTCTGGAGCGGCTTTTCGCCGGCCTGGAAAGCACCGACGGAGAAGTCCGCCGCCATGCATCGGAGGCCCTCTCCCACGTCATCACGGAAATGGCGTCCCGCGGAATGCTCCGCCCACTCAGGGACCGGATCCCCCGCCTCGTGGCCTGGCTCCGTCAGGAAGAAACGGCCACGAAGGCGTACGTCGACATGGCACGACAAGCCGCAGGACTGGTGGAGCAGTGGATCCGGTCCTGGGATCTGGCAGCGGGCCTTCCCGTCCTGGAGTTCTTTCACGCCATCCAGTCGGGAGCCCTGGAGAAGAACGACACGATCGAGAGCCTGGCCCTGGATATGGTCGACCGGCTGTCTGCGGACGACCTCCTCGATCTCCTTCTGACGGAACTTGAGACAAACGAGCATCAGCAGCGAAAAGAAGCCATAGCCTGTCTTGCCCATCTGGGAAAGGCGGTCGAGCGCCTGCTGGCGATCTTACGGTCAAGCAACGACACAGACGAGCGGGTACGGGTTCTCAATGCAATACGCATGATCGGCACACCGGCGGCATCGATCGTCCTCCGGGACGTGAAGCCCGACGGGATCTGGTTCTACCAACGGAATCTAGTACGTCTGCTTGGGCAGATCGGCCACGGGGACCATAGCCGGGCCCTGGAGGATCTGCTTGCTCATGAGGACAGCCGCGTCCGGAAGGAAGTCGTCGAGAGCATATACAAAATCGGCGGGCCCGAACGGGGAGACGTTCTCCTCAATGCCCTTCCCGCACAGGAGAACTCCCTGCAGATCCAGATCATCGGTATGCTGGGCAACCTCCGATTCCAACCCGCTGTGGAGCCCCTTGTTGCCATGCTGAAGTCCAAGCCTCTGATTGCGGGTTCCCGTGATGATCTGGAGAAGGCCATCTGCAGCGCCCTGGGAGCTATCGGCAAAGAGGAGGCCCTGCCGACCCTGAAGTCCATCAGCCGTCAGATCGACATGTTCAGCCTGAGGCCCTACTCAGCGGCCGTCAAGACCGCTGCAGGTAAAGCTGTTGCGGAGATCCGCCGCCGCAGGGCTGACCGTTGATCCCGCAGTCCACAACAGACCCCTCACAATTCCGTTGAAGTCCGGAGACAATTGCCTCCACATCGCATTTGAAGGACCTGGAGATTCTCCTGTAGGTTTTTTTCTCTGACGCAAGAACGGCCCGGCGGGGGGCGCCCGAAACAATTCGGGACATCCCCGGTCGGGCCGTCGGGACAACAAACGCGCCCGCGGCGATCAGGAGCGCAGGGCCTTGATGGGGTCCAGCCTGGCAGCGGAGCGCGCCGGATAATAGCCGAAAAAAACACCCACGGCAGCGGCCACGCCGAAACCGAGAACGATGGATCCGTACGAGATCAGGAATTCCCAGTGGGAGACCTTCGCAAAAACGAAGGAGACGATGACTCCGAGGACGATCCCGATCACGCCGCCGACGAGGCACAGGACTAACGCCTCCATGATGAACTGGCTCTGGATATCGCCCTGCTGAGCCCCCAGCGCCCGCCGGAGACCGATCTCCATCCGGCGCTCCGTAACCGAGATGAGCATGACATTCATGACGCCGATGCCTCCCACGATCAGGGAGATGCTCCCGATGGCACCGAGAAGCAGGGAGAAGATCTGCATCTGCTTCTTCATGTTGGCGATCAGTTCCTCCGCCGTGGTGACCTTGACTTTGAGCTCCCGCGATTTCGTCCGGAAATAATTCTGGATATCCGCCTTGGCCTGGACCG
>CAZXMK010000090.1:0-9947 GCA_964641935.1 uncultured Syntrophaceae bacterium | reverse complement strand
CGGCGGGTTGATCGTCATGGACGTCGTCACCCGGTCCATGGGAATACCCTCAACAAGCTGCAGAAAATCCTCCAGGGTATCGATGGCGACACCGCATTTCCCGCATTCCCCGCGGGCCTTCGGCGAATCGGTGTCATACCCCATCAGCGTCGGGAAGTCGAAAGCCGTGGAAAGCCCCGTCTGTCCCTCCTTGAGGAGCAGGTGCCACCGCTGGTTCGTCGTCTTGGCGTCTCCCATGCCTGAGAACATGCGGAACGTCCAGTACTTCCCGCGGTACCCCGTCACCTGGTTGCCCCTGAGGAACGGGAACTGGCCGGGGTACCCGATGTCCTGGACGAAGTCCATGTCCTTGATGTCCTCGGGCCCGTAGAGCCGCCGAATGGTTAGATCCGAAACGGTGGACCAGAGCGCCTCGGGCTTCTGGTCGGCGTTCTTGGCGATCACCTTCCGGACCGCATCCTCCCACTTCTTCCGGAGCTCACTCGACTGTGTCAACACTTCCGTAGCGAAATACACGTTACCCCCTCCTTTCCAAAGTATTCGCTGCAAACGTTCAGCGCCGCGGACGGAAATCCCGGCGCAGGCCTGCCCAATGAATCGAAATCTCGGTCATGCATTTTAAACGTGCAGGGAAACAACCCGCCGCGGAAAGCGGGCCAGGCGAACAGAACCAGGGAAAGAATGCAGGGGGGGTGCGATATGAAGGAAACGAACACTCATACCGTCCGACCATACGGCCGTGATCCTCGAATGTTGTGTCTGAAAATCCCCCCTCCGGACCGAACACCGGATCAAGACGAGCGCTTCTGCCGAGAGCCTGAGGGTCCGGTTCCGAAAGACCATCCCCATGAACTGCGGGCACTGGTAAAGCGTATTCTTGCTAACTTGATTCCGGTCATTTGTCAAGGAATTGTCATAACCGCCCCGGGAGGTTATCCGGCTCCGGGAATGGTTTCCGGAGTCATGACAGGCGCCGCTGGAGCACTACCCCAGCCACGATCAGAGACAGCCCCAGAACGGTGGAGGGAAGGATCGGCTCGCCGACCGTCACGGCGATGAAAAAGAGAGAAACAAAAGGGGAAAGGTAGACCAGGTTGCCGACCTGGGCGGTGCTCCGTGACAGGGTCAGCGCCTTCAGCCAGAGGACGAAGGTGATGCCCATCTCGAACAGGCCAATGTAGCATGCCCCCAGAATCCCCTGGAGGGGAAGGCATCGGAGCGGCGCAAACAGCGCGACCGCCGCAAACGTATAGAACGTACCGAAGACAAAGCACAGGAAAAGCTTGAGCGTTTCGTCCCGGGCGTCTTTCACGTTGAGAAGCCAGAAGAGGGCCCAGAGAACGGAACTGGAAAGGGCCAGTGCCGCTCCCGCCGGGTTGGTGAACCGAAGGCTCAGGAGGTCACCCCGGGTGGAAACGACCAGAACGCCTGCGAAACTGAGGAGGATGGCGACCATGCTCGCGGCGCGGATCTTCTGGCGAAGGATGACGGCGGACAGGAGGACCAGCATGATCGGCCAGGTGTAGTTCAGGGGCTGGGCCTCCTGGGCGGGAAGGAGGTCGTAAGCCTTGAAGAGGATCAGGTAATAGGCGAACGGATTCAGCAGGCCCAGGAAAGCCGAGCGGAGCCACTCCCCGCGGGTCATGCGCCCGATCAGGCCGAGCTTGCCCTGGATGCACAGGATCCCGAAGATCGCCGCGGCGGATGTCAGGGACGCCAGAAAGAGCATCTCCAGGAACGTCAGGTAGCGCAGGGTGATCTTGAAGGCCGAGGCCACCGTCGACCAGAACAGGACCGTAGCCAGGGCATACAGATAGGCTTTCTTCTGGTTGTCCATAGACTCCTGACACGTGGCTGTGAGGGGAATCCGCCAAAACGGGAAGCAGGCCCGCGGGAGGCCGGTATCTGTTTACCATTGCCCTCCCGCAGGCACAAGGGCTTCGTTTCGCCGCCGTGCCTTTCCGGAGACCATGGTTTCGCCCCCGGACGCCGCTCTCATTTATTCTCCTTGATTCACACCGGACATTCCTTTATCAAAATGGGCAAACCCCGACACACAGGAAGGACACCGTTCATGATGAAAACACTCCGGTCCGCGCTGCTGGTCCCGCTTCTTATGTTCTTGGCCGGATGCGGCGGCTCCGACAGCCTGACGGAACTCCGGATCGGACTGATCGCGGAGTTGACCGGAGAGGCATCCGCAGTGGGCATCTCCTGCAGAAACGCCGCCGAGCTTGCCGTGAAGGAAATCAATGACGGCGGCGGATTGACCACCGGGGACAGGACATACAAGGTAAAACTGCTGGTCGTGGACAACGGGGGCAAGGCGGACGCATCGGCGCAGGCGGCCCGGAAGCTGATCGACAGCGACAAGGTCGTGGCCATCGTCGGTCCCAACGAGAGCCGTTTCGCCATTCCCGCCTCGGATGCCGCCGAGAGCGCCGCGACCGTCCTCATATCGCCATCATCCACCACTCCCCGAACGACCCTGGATGCCCGGACAGGGGGTCCCAAGAAATACGTGTTCCGGGCGTGCTACATTGATCCGTTCCAGGGACAGGTCCTGGCGAAATTCGCCTATGACGAGCGGAAAGCCGCTACGGCCGCCGTCCTCTTCGACGAAACGGCGGACTACAGCCGGGGAATCGCGGAGGTGTTCCGGGATGTTTTCATCCGGAGAGGGGGCAAAATCGTGGCATACGAACCCTACACCGCCGGTACCCGGGACTTCACGGATCCGCTGACAAGAATCCGGAACGCCAGGCCGGACGCGATTTTCATCCCCAATCACTACACGGAGGTTCCCGGCCAGATCCGGCAGGCAAGAAAACTCGGGATCCAGGCCCTGTTCCTCGGCAGCGACTCATGGGGCACGGCGGATCTCCCGGCTGCATGCGGAAAGGACTGTGACGGCTGCTACTTCAGCACCCACTACAACGCGGAAACGGCCACGAAAGAGGCCAGGACGTTCGTGGAGTCCTATCGTAAGAAATACGGCAGCGTACCGGACGACGTGGCCGCCCTCACCTATGATTCCTTCGGTCTTCTCCGGCAGGCCCTCCAGACGGGGGGAAGGCTGGAAAGAAGGGCCGTCCGGGATGCGCTGGCAAGAATCCCCCGGTACGAAGGGGTGACAGGGGTGATGGAATTCCGCGAAGGCTCCGGCGATCCGATCAAGAGTGCGGTCATCATGCAGATCCAGGATGGCCGGTTCGTGTGGTTCGCCAACGTCAATCCGTAAGCGTCGGGATCCCCTGACTCGGATGGTCGGATCGAAGGCTCTGCCTCAGATAACGCTTCGTCCAGGGACAGCACGCGATGCAGATGCCGCAGATCGTCGTGGCGGCGATGCCCGCCCGTTCCGAGAGTTTCCGGGCGGTGGCGTGGCAGGCATAAACGTCCAGAATCTCGTCCCGATCCGTTCCCACGCTCCACTCCTCCCCCCGTGGTGCCCGCCCGGGACATTTGTCCACGCACAGCCTGCAGGTCCCGCACCGGGATGCATCCACGGGAGGGGAGGTCGTGAAAGGGGCATCCGTCAAAACCGTCATCAGGCGCACGGCGGAGCCGTAGGGCTCCGTGATCAGGAGGGCGTTGCGGCCGATCCAGCCCAGTCCGGCCCGGGTGGCCACCGTTTTATGGGGGAGAGGTGTCCGGAAATCGGAGGAGAAGACCTCCCGGGTCGGCTCCGCGGGAACGGCCTTCCATCCCCGGTCCGCGATGATTTCCGCGGCCATCCGGCCGAGTTCCGCCAGAAGCCGGTTCAGCCGCCCGTACTCGTCGAAATAGGCCGCATTCGGCCCCTCCCCGATACCGGCAACAATTGCCGGATCGAGCGACACGGCAATGGAAAGCCCGACGGACAGGTTCATCCTGCGATCGGGCGGAAGATTCCCGAGGTCTGCAAATCCAAGGAGAGCCGCACCCTTCCGGTAGAGGGCAATCTTCAACTCGGAACGGATATCGTCCATGGCGCCACTCCTCTTCCCGCACCGGCCGCCGGTTTCCCATCGTGACGGGGCTCCGGGCGGGCGAAAGCCATTCGCCGCTGTTTCACGTCTGCCAGGAATGCACGCAGTCGTTCCCTCGCAATGCGGTCAGTTGTGGCTCCCCCCGAGGTAGGCCTTCTGGACGTCCGGGTTCGCAAGAAGGTTCGCCGCCGAATCCTCCAGAACGATGCGGCCCAGTTCCATGACATATCCCCGATGAGCCAACTTCAGGGCCGCCCGCGCGTTCTGCTCGACCAGGAGAACCGTCAGGCCGGCCCGGTTAATTTCCCGGATGGTCTGAAAGATGGTCTGGACGAGAAGCGGCGCCAGGCCGAGCGAAGGCTCGTCGAGGAGAAGAATCCTGGGCCTGGCCATGAGAGCCCGGCCGATGGTGAGCATCTGCTGCTCGCCCCCGGACAGCGTCCCGCCGAGTTGCTCACGCCGTTCGCCCAGCACGGGAAACAGCCTGTAAACCCAGTCGCGGGTCTCTTCGATCCCCTTCGCATCCGAACGGACGAAGCCGCCCAGGGTCAGATTTTCATCCACCGTCAGGGTTCCGAAGATCCGCCTGCCCTCCGGTGCCTGAGTAACCCCGCGCCTGACAACCTCGTGGGCGGGAAGGCGGTGGATGGGATCCCAATCCAGAGAGATCGTTCCTTCGGAGGAGCGGACAAGCCCGCTGACGGCCAGGAGGGTCGTCGATTTCCCGGCTCCGTTGGCGCCCAAGAGCGATACGATCTCCCCTTCCTCCACGGACAGGTCGATTCCATGCAGGACTTCCACATTCCCGTAGGAAACGTGAAGGTTGTTGATTCCCAGGATCTCCGCCATCTTGCTCCTCGCCGCCGTGGCACGGACGGCACGGCTGCATCCATAAATATTCGGTCCGGTGAAGTCAACGGGAAATATCGCTTCCCGGCCCGGTCGATTCTTTCTCTAAACCAGCCATATCCATCGATCCGGCACATTTCCCCTTGCATTTACCAGAACGTTTTGTAATTACTTTCCTGCTATTTCATAGTAATCATGGAACACACGGCGATATCCTGGGAATGGTGCGGCAGCCGACCCGGCTCAATCATTGTTTCCTGCCTCACGCATAGTTGACGTACATCCTACACGTCTGTTGGGAGGACATCATGAAGCGTTTCGAAGAAACGATTCAGCAGGCCATCCAGGAAAGGACGTCAGACGTCCATATAATCCCTGGTCACCGCGTAGCCTTCCGGAAACACGGGCGCATTTACTTCCATGGCGCCAGTCCCTGGACCGCCAGGGAAATAGATGTGCTCGTCCGGAAGCTTGTCTCTCCGGAACAGTTCCAGACACTGCAGGAGCGCTTTTCCGTGGATTTCGGCGTCAGTATCGCCCGCGCACGCCTGCGCATCAATGCATTCAGCACCAGCCGCGGGCTCAGCATGGCCATCCGTGTCCTCCCGGGCAACCCTCCGACGATCGACAAACTGAATCTCCACCCCTGCCTCCATGAAATCTGCCAGGCGGACGCAGGGCTCGTTCTGATCTGCGGAGCCACTGGCGTGGGAAAGACAGCCACGATCGCCGCCATCATCGATGAAATCAACTTCAACCGGCTTGGGCACATCATCACCCTAGAGCACCCCATCGAGTACCGATTCCGCTCCAAAAAATGCATCATCCAGCAGAGGGAACTCGGAGTGGACATGCCGTCCTTCGATCAGGGTCTCGTCGACATTCTTCGGGAAGACCCGGACGTAATTGTCGTCGGGGAACTCCGCGACCCCGAGACCATGCGCCTGACCCTCAACGCGGCCGAGTCCGGCCACCTGGTCATCGGGACGCTCCACGCCTCCTCGGTGGAGGAGGCCATCTACAGGCTTCTGAACTCCTTCCCGCCGGACGCCCAGGACGCGATCCGCGTCCAACTCGCATCCGTCATCTCATGGCTGATCGTACAGCATCTCGTTTCCCTCAAGGGGATCGATTTCCGTGTCCCCCTGCTTTCCATTCTAAGAGGTACGTCGCCGGTGAAAACGGTGATCCGGGACAACAAACTGCACCAGATCGAAGGCTTCCTCCAGACGGGAAAAGGAAGTGGCATGTTTTCGTCGGACCGCTACATGGAAGAATTCCTGTCGACGAAAAGAAACTTCATCTCTCCGACGGAGAGCTTCCGCCCTTCCGAAGAAGAAGCCCAGGAGCCGATGTACCGGTCGGCCTTGTTGAGCAAGGGAGGGTTCGCGGAGGCCCCTGTACGCATTCAGGAAGCATCCGTGGCCCCGGACACGTTCGAGGTCGTGCGGGAACCTGCCGTTGCATCACGGCGCGGTCACGACGTGGGCAGCCTGGAAAACCTGGTCAGCATCGAAGAAGAAGCCTCCATCGAGGAACTCATCAAGGAATTCGAAAAACGATGACCGGTTCCCCGCCGACCGCCCCACTCCCGGTCCGGCGGACGAGACGCACGGTTACAACAGGGGGTTATGCTCTTGAAAAAAAAGCCTGCAAAAAAAGAGAAGAATCTGCGCCGGTATTCCCGGGTCAATACGTACCAGCCCATGGCGGCGTTCCGCATTGCAGCGACATCGGCCGACCATCTCGTATCGAAGGTGGAAAAAGGGGCTATCATCGTTGATTTCACGACTCCCCCTTCCCTGGACAGCGCGTCCCTCGCCGAGGTCCTCTCCCGCCTAGACAGCAAGCTATCGGCGATCCTGAGTCTTTTGATTCCCGAGCGAAAGGGATTTACGGCCCTTTCCTTCCGGGTTCTGAACCTGAGCGCGAACGGGATGCGCTTTTCCTCCTTCGAGGCGTTCGAAGCGGGCGAAATTCTCGAACTGAAGCTGCTCCTCTATGGAAAGCCACACGTCCTGCTCACGCTTTACGGGGAAGTCCTCCGCTCCATTGAGCAGGAGGAGGGATTCGGTGTCGCGATCCGGTTTCTTGGAGAGACGAAAGAGGTCCGGGAGGCCTTCCTGAACTATGACTTCGCCGCCCACAAGGCCATCCTGCGCCATCTGCTAAAGGAAAGCAACCGGGACGTCAATCTGCTCCTGGTGAATCGCTGAAGAAGCGGACGGGCTGTCTTTCAGGCTTCTCCGGAATGTATGCTTTCCGCAGTGCAGGGATTCAGTCCTCCTCGACTCCGAGGTAGGCTTCGATGACTTTCGGGTCTTCCTTGACCTGTTCCGGCGTGCCTTCGGCGATCATCTCCCCGTTTTCCAGCACCACCACCTTCTCGCAGGCCTTCATCACGAGGGACATGTCGTGCTCGATGAGGAGCACCGTGACCCCGCGGTCGCGGATGCGCCCGATCAGTCCAGCCAGCAGGGCGGTCTCCTGCTCGTTCATTCCCCCCGCCGGCTCGTCCAGGATCAGGAAACGGGGCTCCGTCGCCAGGGCACGGGCAATTTCCAGGAGACGCTGGTTCCCGTAAGAGAGGTTCCGGGAGAGCTGGTTCACCTGCTCGTGGAGACCCACGAAAGACAACTCCCGCACGGCCTTTGCCACGGCCTCGCGCTCCTCCCGCTTCTGGGAAGGCGTCCGGAGCATGGACGAGAGAAATCCGGCCCTCATGCGGCAATGGCAGCCCGCCAGGACGTTCTCCAGGACGGACAGGCTCTGGAACAGCCGGATCGTCTGAAACGTCCGGGCGATTCCCAGCGTCACGATCTTTGAGGTGAGCAGGCCGCCGATGGGTTTTCCCTCGAAGAGGATCCGGCCCGCATCGGGCTTGTAGTTGCCCGTGATCAGGTTGAAGACGGTCGTCTTGCCGGCGCCGTTGGGGCCGATCAGCCCGACGATGCTCCCCGCCTCCACGTCGAAGGAGACGCGGTTCACCGCCGTGAGGCCGCCGAAGGACTTGGTCAGGTCCTGGAGCGAGAGCAGAGGAGTCACGGCCGTTCCTCCCCGGACGTCCCTTCCAGCCGGTAGACCCGGGGCCTCTGGGGAATGATTCCTTCCGTCCGGAAGATCATCATCACCACCATGGCGGCGCCGAACACGAGCATCCGGGCGTTGGCAAGGTCCCGGAAGACTTCCGGGATCCCGACGATGAGGGCGGCTCCCAGGAGCACGCCCGGGATGCTTCCCGCCCCTCCCAGGATGATCAGGGTGAACATCAGGACCGATTCCCAGAAACTGAAGGACTCGGGAGCGATGATGGTCATCTTGGAGGCGAAGATCAGCCCCGCCATCCCCGCCCATGCGGCCCCCAGGGCAAAGACGCCGAGCTTGTAGCGGGCCGTCGGAATGCCGCTCCCCTCGGCGGCCACCTCGTCCTCCCGAAGATAGTTCAGGGCCCGGCCGAAGCGGGAATTTTCCAGGAAGTGGAACAGGACGATGGTGACCATCAGGAAGAACCCGATCAGGTAGAAAAATTCATGGGGCGTCCGGATGACGAGCCCGAACACCGACGGCCGGGAAATGCCGAAAATACCATTGGCCCCGCCGGTGATCCCGAACACGTCGTTGACCAGGGCGATGCGGACGATCTCGCCGACGCCGATCGTGACAATGCACAGATAATCGCCCCGGAGATGTACTATGGGCCGTGCCACCACCGCGGCGAAAAGACCGGCGGCCAGGGCGGAAACCGGGAGGAGCCAAAGGATGGGAATTCCGAAGGTCGTATTGAGGATGGCCGCCGTGTAGGCCCCGATGGCAAAGAAGGCCGCATGCCCCAGGTTGAACAGCCCTGCGTGGCCCACGATCAGGTTGAGGCTGAGTCCCAGGATGGCATAGACTCCGATCGCGTTGAGGACGTCCACCCAGTAGGCGTTCAGAAACGGAGGGAGCACCGACAGGGCGGCCGCCGACAGGAAGAAAAGGATGGCGTTTCTGTTGTTTTTCATGCGTCCTTCACCCCCGGGCCTCTCAGATCTTTTCCGCCACCCGTTCACCCAGGAGTCCCGTGGGTCGGACGATGAGGATCGCGATGAGGACGCAGAAGGCAATGGCATCCTTCCAGGCGATGGAGATATAGGCGGCGCCGAGGGCCTCGATGACCCCCAGGAGAAGGCCTCCCACCATGGCCCCGGGAATGTTGCCGATCCCGCCCAGGATCGCCGCGGTGAAGGCCTTGAGGCCGTACGTCCATCCCATGGTGAAGTTGATCTGTCCGTAGAGGAGCCCCACCATCAGGCCCGCCACGCCGCCCAGGGCGGGTCCGATGAGGAACACGAGCAGGATGACCCGGTTCACATCGATCCCCATGAGCCTGGCCGCTCCCTGGTCGATGGCGGCCGCCCGGATGGCTGTCCCGATCCGGGTCCGCTGGACGAAGAGATAAAGGACCGCCATCAGAAGGATCGACGCCGCCAGGACGATGATCTTCACGACGGGGATGTCCACCTGGAACAGGGAGACGGCGGTGGAAGGCAGGATGTCCAGCGGATAGACCTGGAACCGGGCCCCGTAGACGAGCATCACCAAGTTCTGGAGAAAGATGGAGGCCCCGAGGGCGGAGACCACCGCGGAGAGGCGGGGCGATTCCCGCAGGGGGCGATAGGCCGCCCGGTCCAGGACCGCCCCGATGGCCGCCAGCATCCCCATGATCATGACCGCCACCAGGAGGACGCCGATGACGGCGCCGTAGAATCCCGTCAGCCCGAAGGCGGCCAGAACGGTCAGCCCCAGGTAGGCGCCGATGGTGAACAGGTCCCCGTGGGCGAAATTGATGAGTTTGAGCACCCCGTACACCATGGTGTAGCCCAGGGCGATCAGGGCATAGATCCCGCCCACGGCGAGCCCGTTGGCAAACTGCTGAAAAAACTCCTCCACGACGGATCCGTTCCCGCAACCGCCGCCTCGCCCGCGGGAAGACGGCGGCATCTGCGCACTTCAAGTTGTAGCGTCTGAACCAGACGTGCAAAAGGGGTTCTTCGCGGCTCCAACCGCAGCCCCTCCGAACCCCTCCTTCGCTATGGAATAACCCCGGAAAAGGAAACGCCCCTTTGCGCCCCCTTCATCCGGCCCGGT